>JBBKVJ010000171.1:0-19873 GCA_037968375.1 Paracoccaceae bacterium
GTTCCTGTACATCCCGTCCCGGCGGCTGCCCGCGATTGCCCGCGATTTCCTGTCGTTCCTGTCGACGCCCGCCGCCGAGCGGGTGATCCGCCGCGCGGGCTTTACCGACCTGGGCGCCCGGCGGGTGCCGCTGCCGCAGCAGGGCGAACGCCTGGCCAAGGCGATCCTTGCAGCGGGGGGCGAGACCTCGCTGTCGGCGTTGCAGCGCATGGTGCGCACGCTTGACGGTGCCGAACGGCTTAGCCCGACGTTCCGGTTTCGTGCCGGGGCGGCCGGGCTTGATGCGGCGTCGCGTGGCAATGCGATCCTGTTGTCCGAGTCGCTGGAGGCCGGGGTTTATGACGGGCACGAGGTGATATTCGCGGGCTTTTCCGATGGCGATGGCGGTGCGGCGGCGAACCTGAAGATCGCGCAGAACCGGGCCGAGACGGTGATGAACGCGGTCCGCGCGCTGTCCGAGACCGCCGATTTCAAACGTGTCCGGCTAAGCGCTGTATCCTATGGCGAAGCGCTGCCGATGGCCAGCGACGATACCGAATGGGGCCGCAGGGTGAACCGCAGGGTTGAGGTCTGGCTGCGTTAAGGGCCGCTCATCTGTTGACAACGCTCGGATATCTTACGCAAATGGAACGGAGTTCTTTACTGCGGAACGACAGGACAACCGATGCCAGATGATACCGCCCGCCCGGTGCGCACCGAAATCAACCGCAACCCCCGGCGCAACAGCGCGCGCCTGTCGTCGGTCACCACCGCAATCCACCTGCTCAAGACCTTCGACGAAAACGACGAGAATCTTGGCATCAGCGAACTGGCCAAGCGGCTGAACGTCGCGAAAAGCACGGTGCACCGTCTGGCCAGCGCGCTACTGGACGAGGGCCTCTTGCAGCAGAACCCCGAAACCGGGCGCTACAGTCTGGGCGTCGGCCTGTTTTCGCTCGGCTCGCTGGTCCGCTCGCGGCTGGATGTGACGATCGAATCCAAGCACATTCTCAATACGTTGCGCGAAAAGACGCAGGAAAACGTCCGGCTGGCCGTGCTGGAACGCGCCAGCGTGGTGTTCTTGCATGATTTCGAAGGCCCGCAGACGCTGCGCCTGCGATCCTCGACCGGCCAGCTCAAACCCGCATTTTGCACCGCCGAGGGGCTGTGCCTGATCTCTGGTCTCAAGGCGCCGCAACTGGGCGAGTTCCTGAAATTCAGCCGCACCGCCCGCACCGCCCGAACGGTGACCGACCCCGAGGAATTTCAGTCGCGCATCCGGCAGGTAAAGCGCATCGGCTATGCCTTCGAGGATGAGGAATGCGACGATGGTACGCGCTGTGTCGCGGCGCCGATCTACAACGCCGAAGGCCGGATCGTCGCGGCTGTCGGCGTTGCCGGGCCGCGCGCCCGGATCCGGAAGAACGAGGTGACCAAGCTGGCCCCCGAGGTGGTCGCGGCGGCGGGCGAGATTTCCATGCGGATGGGCTATATCCGGCGTCAGCCGATCTACGTCTGACCGGGGCGCTTGATGGCGAAAATCACCAAAGACCCTGACGGCCCAAGTTTTGACTGCGCGGCGGGCGATACGATCCTGCGCGCCGCCCTGCGCGCCGGTCTGGGGATGCCCTATTCGTGCAACACCGGGTCGTGCGGCAATTGCCGGTTCGACCTGCTTGAGGGCGCGGTCGTGCACCAGCGTGCCGATGCGCCGGCATGGTCGGAACGCGAGTTGAAACGTAACCGCTGGCTGGGCTGTCAGGCCGCGCCGCAGGGCGATTGCCGGATCAAGTTCCGCGCGATGGCGCAATACGTGCCCGACCACCGCCCGGCAATGCGGCAGGCGACGCTGGCGGGCACGGTGCAGATCACCCGCGACATCACCGAGTTCGCGTTTCGCATCGACGGCGACGCGGCGTTTCGCCCCGGCCAGTATGCTTTGTTCCATGTGCCGGGCGTCGATGGCCCGCGCGCCTATTCGATGTCGAACCTCGGCCGCGACGGCACCTGGCGGTTCATGATCAAGAAGACGCCGGGCGGTACTGCCACCAGCTGGCTGTTCGACACCGCCCGGCCCGGCGATACGCTGGTGCTCGACGGCCCCTATGGCACGGCATATCTGCGCGAGGACAGCCCGCTCGACATCGTGCTCTTGGCCGGTGGCTCGGGCCTGTCGCCGATGGTGTCGATCGCACGGGGCGCCTCCGAGGCCGGGATGCTGACCGACCGGCGCCTGCATTTCTTTTATGGCGGGCGGCAGGTCGAGGATCTGTTCGATACCGCCGCCCTGCCCTTCGCGCTGGGCGAGCGGGTCAGCTTCAACCCGGCCCTGTCCGACCCCGGCCCGGGCGTGGACTGGCAGGGCCGCACCGGGTTTCTGCATGACGTGGTCGAGGCCGAAATGGGCGAGACGTTGAGGGATTGCGAGATCTATTTTGCCGGCCCCGCGATCATGTCGGCGGCGGTGCAGAAGATGGCGCATGAGGCGGGCGTGCCGCAGGACCAGCTGCATTTTGACGAGTTTTTCTGAGATGACCGACCTGCCCCTCACCCTCGGCTGCTGGGATTACGACCGCGTACAGCCCTTGATGGATGGCCGCGTCCGGGCGCCGGGCATCGACCTGCGGTTCCTCAACATGATCGTTGAAGAGACGTTTTTCCGGATGGCCCGGCACCGGGAATTCGACGTCTCGGAAATGTCGATGTCGTCCTATGTGGTGTCGCTGTTCAAGCCGGACCGCCCGTTCGTCGCGATCCCGGTCTTTCCGTCGCGGTTCTTTCGGCATTCGTGCATCTATGTGAATGCCGAGGCGGGGATAAATGAACCGCAAGACCTGATCGGCAAACGCTTTGGCTGTCCGGAATACCAGATGACCGCGCCGGTCTGGATCAGAGGCATCCTGTCGGAGCATTACGGCGTTCCGGTGGACGGGCCGACCTATGTGACGGGTGGTGAAGAGACGCCGAACCGCAGCGAGAAGATCGCCCTCGACCTGCCGCCGAAGTTCCGGATCGAGCGGATCGGGCCCAAGGACACCCTGGCGCAGATGCTGGCCGAGGGGCAGATCGACGCGTTTCATACCGCGCGCAAGCCCTCGACCTATGACGGAGTGCGCGTGAAGCGCCTGTTCCCGGATTATCAGGCGGTCGAGCGCGCCTATTGGCGCGACACCGAGATTTTCCCGATCATGCATGTCGTGGCGATCCGGCGCGAGGTCTACGAGGCCAATCGCTGGGTCGCGATGAACCTGTTCCAAGCGTTCCGCGAGGCGCAGGCGCTTTGTTACGCGGGGCTGAAGGAAACCGCAGCGCTGAAGGGAATGTTGCCCTGGTTCAACGCTCATGTGGAGGAAACCTTCGACCTGATGGGCGATGATTTCTGGCCTTACGGGGTCGCCAAGAACCGCGCCACACTGGATGTGTTCCTGCGCTATCACCACGAGCAGGGGCTTTCCCCGCGCCAGCTCGAGGTCGACGAGATGTTCGCGCCGGAAACCCTTGAGGAGTTCGTCATATGAAGGTCACGATCCCCGCCCTGCATGAGAAAAAGCGCACCGGCGCCAAGATTTTCGGCGTCGTTGCCTGGGATACCCATATGGCGGCGATTGCCGACCGGGTGGGCGTCGATATCGTGTCGGTTGGCGATACCGTCGGCAAGAACCTCTGGGGGCACGAGAACCCGCTGGAGGTGACCATGGATGAGATGATCGTGGTGACCAAGGCGGTGCGGCGCGGCGTGAAGAACGCGCTGGTCAGCGCGGATTTCCCTTATGGGCCGTTGCAGGAGGGGGTGGATGCCGCCGTGCGCGCCGCGATCCGGTTCGTGAAAGAGGCAGGCGTCGATCTGATCAAGCTGGACGGGGCGGCGGACTACCCGCAAGCGGTGACAGCGCTGACCCGGGCGGGCATCCCGGTCTGGGCGCAGTTCGGGCTGACGCCGCAGACGGCTTTGGCCAGTGGCATCGCGTATGAGAACCAGGCTGGGGCGACATCCGCCGCTCCGGGGATGGAAAAGCGGCTGATCGCCGAGGCGAAGGCGTTGGAGGCGGCGGGGGCTGTGCTGCTTGATTTCACCAATTCCGGGCCGGTGATCGGGCCCAAGGTGGTGGCTGCGGTGAAGATCCCGGTGATCGGCGGCTTTGGCGGCGGGCCGTGGCTGGATGGTCGGGTGCGGCTGGCGCAGGCCGCCGTGGGGTATGATTTCAAGGCGCTGGATGTCGAACTCAAGAGCTATGCCAATGTCGCGCGGGTGATCCACGACGCACTGGCCGAATGCGCGGGTGATGTGCGCGCGGGCCGCCAGATCAAGGGCCAACCGGGGAGGGGCTGATGCCGTTTGCGGATATCGACGGGATTGCGACGCATTACGAGGTGCGGGGCGACGGCCCGCCCCTGCTGATGTATGCGCCGGGCGGCTTCGATGCGCAGATCGGCAAGTGGTCGGACCTGGGGGTCTACAAGCGGATCAAACTGCTGGACCACCTGCCGCAACACCATGCCTGCATCCTCTTCGACCGGCGCGAGAACGGCCTGTCGGGTGGCCGGGTCGAGCGGATCACCTGGGGCCATTACGCGCGTCAGGGACTTGGCCTGATGGACCATCTGGGGATCGACCGCGCGCATGTGATGGGCGGCTGCATGGGCTGTTCGCCGGTGGTGGCGCTGGCCACTGCCGCGCCGCAGCGGGTGCTGTCGATGGTGCTGTTCTGGCCGGTCGGCGGGGCCGCTTATCGGATCGGGTCACACCAGCGCTTTGCGCGGCATCTGGCGTTTGCCGAAGAGAACGGGTTGCAGGCGGTGGTTGATCTGGTCCGCAGCCATGACAAGAACTTCAGCGCCGATCCCAGGGGCGGGCCATGGGGTCAGCCGATCCGGAATTCGGAGGGCTTCGCCACGGGTTATGCGGCTCAGGACCTGCCTCGGTATCTCTTGACAGTGCGCGGCATGATGGGCGGGTTGTTTGATCGCGACACGGCGCCGGGGGCCGAGCCGGAAGACTTGATGCGCCTCGATATCCCGGCGCTGGTGGTGCCGGGGGCGGACGGGTTTCACGCCACATCGGCGGCGTGGTATCTGCAGGAATGCCTGCCGCAAAGTGAGTACTGGGATGTGGCGCCGGAGGCGCAGATCGAGGCGAATGCGCCCGAGCGGGTGCTGGAGTTCCTGCGAAGGGGCTGAGACCGACGCCGCAGAAATCCGCGCCCAGCCCGGAATCAAGGGCTTTAGCCCGCCGGGCAGCGGCTAACCGCCCCTATGGTCAGCCGCTACGGTGCCGTTGGTGCGACGAAAGGCGTTGGGGGAGGCGTGGCCATAAAGTGGCGACCGTTGCCGTAGCAGCGGCAGCCCGCGGTCAGTCGCTGCCCTGTGTTGCGTCGGGATTCTCGCTCTAACCCACCAGATTGCGCGTGCCCGCCGCGAACAGCGCTTCCAGCGGCATCGGCGCGTCGATGATGCCCTGCGCCACGACATGCCGCATCAGCCCTTCCAGCACCGCCCGGTTCGGCGCGATGCCGTAGGGCAGCGGATCGTCCATCACCTGCAGCGCGGCCAGATGCACCTTGTCGGTGCCCTTCGGTTCGCCGATCCGTCCCGCCTTCAGATCGGCGACATACCCCTGCTTGGACTCGGCAAAGGCTAGGAACAGTTGTGCCGCCAGATCCGGCGCCTCGGCCAGAAGATCGTCGCGCACGACGATCAGATGGTTGATCGGGTAGAAGCCGCGCGACCTCAGTGCAGCGACGCCTGCCTCGAACGGCGCGTCGATCAAGCCGCGCCTGCCATCGCCCGCCGCCAGCCCGACGGCGGCGTCGATGTCGCCACTCGCCAGCTGTTCCTCAAGACTGCCGTCGCCGCCCAGCTCCTGAACATTTGCGGGCAATCGCCAGCCCGCCACATGCTCATCGCTGGACCGCGCCCAGGTGATCCGCGACAGATCGACATCGTATTCCTCGGCCAGGATCGCCCGCGCCCAGACGCCCGTGGTGACGGTATAGCCCCGGTTGACGCCGACACGGCGGCCTTCCAGGTCTTTCGGTTTGCCGATGTCCGAGGCCGTCGCCGCAACAATCGCCTTGTGATGAAACTCGCGCACCAGAAACACCGGGATCGCGGTGATCGGGGCGCCGTAAGCCTTGGCCGCGATATAGGTGGTCAACGCCATTTCGCTGACATCATAGGCGCTTTCACGGACCATCCGGCGGAACGCGCGGGTCAGCGGATTGACCTCTTCGAAGGCCAGATCGAAATCGGGCAGTGTTACCTCGCCCGCGATCAGCGCGCGGTTGTTGCCTTGCGGTCGGGTGACTGTCGTCAGTTTTCGTTTCGCCATTCTGGCCCCCTTAACAGCAGTCGTTTTCACCGTCGTCGCGGATCGCATTTTGCAACCACGGCGCCGGCAGATCAGCCGCAATCACCGCAGCGGCAGGCTTGAAAATGCGAATCCGGTGGCGCGCCTCGGGGCCGGTCCAGAACAGGATCACGGTCGAGCGCGCGGGCAGCCTCGGGAGGGTCGAAGGTTCTTCGCGGACCAGAACGATCTGATCTTCAGCCACCCTGAACCGCGCACGCACCAGCGCCTCAACCCGTTCAAGTTGCGGCACATTTTGCGCCCCGGATTGCAATCGCGCGAACATCTTCGCCCCCGGTCAATTCCTTGGCGTTCCTGCATGCGGAACTTTGTTCTTGTCCGCAGTCTGGTCGTTTGCTAGCCCTTGGTCAACGTCAAACCGGGGGGATATCGGAGTGTCCGAGAAAGTTCTCGCCGCCGTGCGAACGGGGCCCGAGCGGACCGAGTTCCGCGAGTTCGACATGCCCGATATCGCCGACGATGCCGCCCTTCTGAAGGTCGAGGTCGCGGGCATTTGCGGGACCGATGTAAAATTCTATTCCAAGCCGCCGATCACCGACCCGGTGATCATGGGGCACGAGAATATCGGCGTGATCGCCAAGGCCGGCAAGACGTTCCAGAAACGCCGGGGCCTGAAGGAAGGCGACCGGGTGTTCGCCGAGCACTATGTCGGCTGCATGACCTGCGAGCATTGCCACCGGGGCGATTATCGCCTGTGCATGGCGACCGACTGGCGCAAGAACCCCGAGGGCATCCGGTTCGGCTATACCTCGGCCAACCGCGCGCCGCATCTTTGGGGCGGTTTTGCACAATACATGTATCTGCCGTGGAATTCGGTGCTGCACAAGGTGCCCGACGGGCTGGCGCCGGAACTGGCGGGCGTGGTCACGCCGATGGCCAACGGCATCCAGTGGGCGCTGTTCGATTGCGGCGTCGGCTATCAATCCAGCCTCTTGGTGCAGGGGCCGGGGCAGCAGGGGCTTTCCCAGGTGGTGACCGCGAAACAGGCCGGGGCCGAGCTGATCATCGTCACCGGCACCACGAAAGACGCACACCGGCTGGAGGTGGCGAAAAAGCTGGGCGCGGATTTCGTGATCAACGTCGAGACCGAAGACCCGGTCGAGCGGATTGCCGATATCACCGGCGGGCTGGGTGTGGATGTGGCGCTGGATTGCACGGCGGGCGCGGGGACGGCGCCGCTGCTCCTCGGGCTGGAGGCCTTGAAGCGCAAGGGCGGCACGCTGTTGGTGCAGCAGGAGGTGGCCGAGTTCCCGAATTTTCCACTGGCCAAGCTGTGCAACAAATACGTCACCGTGAAATGCGCGCGCGGGCATAATTACCAATCCTGCGAGCAGGCCTTGCAGCAGTTGAATTCCGACCGGTTCCCGCTGGACCTGATCACCACGCACCGGTTTCCGCTGCAGGACACGCACGACGCGATCAAGGCGGTCGGCGGCTCGGGCGAGGTGATCCACGTGTCGCTGATGCCGTGGATGTAGCGGCAGACACCCGGGTTCCGGTGACGGTTCTGACCGGCTATCTGGGGGCCGGGAAGACAACGCTCTTGAACCACATCCTGAAAGGCGATCATGGCAAACGGTTCGCGGTGATCGTGAACGAGTTTGGCGATATCGGCATCGACGGCGCCTTGATCGAGACCGGCGCGGAAGAGCTGATCGAGCTGTCCTCGGGCTGTCTTTGCTGTGTGGTGCGCGGCGATCTGATCCGCACCCTGCGCGGGCTACTCAAGCGTGACCGCACGCTGGACGGCATCTTGATCGAGACGACAGGTGTCGCCAACCCCAGTCCGGTGATCCAGACCTTTACCGCAGATCCGGTTCTGGCAGGTCTGGCGCGGCTGGATGCCGTGGTGACGGTGGTCGATGCGGTGCATATCGCGGCACGGCTGGCCGATAGTCCGGATGCCGCCGATCAGGTGGCGCTGGCGTCGGTTATCGTGCTGAACAAGGTCTCGGAGGTCGCAGATGCGGATGATACCGAGGCGACCTTGCGCCGGTTGAACCCGCACGCACCGATCCATCGCTCGGATCGCGGATGCGTCGATCCCGCGATGCTGCTGGGCACGGACAGCTTCTCGCTGGATCGGATCGCCAGGGATCTGCAACCGCTGGATGACCACGACCACCACGATCATGTTTCAAGAACCGGAATCGAAAGCTACGCCCTGGTTGTCGAAGGCGAACTGGACGGCGGCAAAGTGGAACGCTGGCTGGAACAGCTTTTGATGCTGCGCGGCGCGGAAATGCTTCGGATGAAGGGGATATTGGCCGTTGCGGGTGAAGAAAGGCGGGTCGTTATCCAATCCGTCAACATGTTGTACGAAGGTGGCTATGGGGCGCGGTGGAGCGACGCGCCCAAGGCTTCCCGTATCGTCATCATCGGCCGCAATCTGGACCGCACCGAAATCAGCAACGGGTTTGAGGCCTGCCGCGCCAAGGCCATCGCCTGAGGAGAATGCCCATGTCCGTCGTCGTCACCGATATTGCCCGTCCCAATCCAAAGATTGCCGCAAGCCTGGCCAGATACGGCGTGGCGACGGTGCACGAGGCGCAGGGCCGCACCGGGCTGATGCACCAGCGGATGCGCCCGATCTATCGCGGTCCGGCGATCAGCGGCACCGCGGTGACCTGCACCCTGCCACCCGGTGACAACTGGATGATCCATGTCGCGGTCGAACAATGCCAGCCCGGCGATATCCTGATCGCGGCGACGATCTCGGAATCGCATTCGGGCTATTTCGGCGAACTTCTGGGAACCTCGCTGAAGACGCGCGGCGTGGTCGGTCTGATCATTGATGCCGGGTGCCGGGACATTGACGAGCTTGAGGAGCTGGGGTTCCCGGTCTGGTCACGCTCGATCTCGGCGCATGGCACGGTCAAGGAAACGCTGGGCGAGGTGAACGTTCCGGTGTCCTGCGGCGATCAGATCGTCCGGCCCGGCGATGTGATCGTGGCCGATAACGACGGGGTGGTGGTGGTATCGCGCACCATGGCGGCAGATGTCGCGGCGGCGTCCGAAGCGCGGCTGAAGAAAGAGGCCGCCAGTCGGCTACGCTACCAGGCCGGTGAATTCGGTCTTGATATCAACGATATGCGCGGACGGCTGAGGGCGAAAGGGCTGACCTATGTGAAGCAGTCCGATTGGGAGGGGTGAGCCGATGATCATCGACTGCCACGGCCATTACACCACCGAACCGCAGGCGTTCATGCAGTTCCGCAAGGCGCAGGTGGCGCATTTTGAGGATGCCTTGGCACCCGCGCCCGTGCTGGCTGAGATTTCGGACGACGAGATTCGCGCCTCGGTCGAGGGCAATCAGCTGAAGGCGCTGAAGGATCGCGGCGCCGACATGACGATCTTTTCGCCGCGTGCCAGCGGTATGGGCCATCATATCGGCGACGAGGCGGTGTCAAAGGTCTGGACCCGGGCGTCGAACGACATGATCCACCGCGTGACACAACTATTCCCCGACAATTTCATCGGCGTCTGCCAGCTGCCGCAGAACCCTGCCGCCCCGATCGAGAACGCGATCTCCGAGCTGGAACGCTGTGTGAACGAGCTGGGCTTTGTCGGCTGCAACCTGAACCCCGATCCCTCGGGCGGCATGTGGACCGGACAGCCGCTGACCGACCGCAGCTGGTATCCGTTCTTCGAAAAGCTGGTCGAACTCGACGTGCCCGCGATGATCCATGTCTCGGGCTCGTGCAACCCGAACTTTCACATGACTGGCGCGCATTACATCAATGCCGACACCACCGCCTTCATGCAGTTCCTGCAGGGCGATCTCTTCGCCGATTTCCCCGATCTGCGGCTGATCATCCCGCATGGTGGGGGTGCGGTGCCCTATCACTGGGGCCGCTACCGGGGGCTGGCCGACATGATGGGCAAGCCGCCCCTGCGCGAGCATGTGATGAAAAACGTTTATTTCGACACCTGCGTCTATCATCAGGCCGGGATCGACTGTCTGTTTCAGGTGATCGACGTGGACAACATCCTTTTTGCCTCCGAGATGTTCGGCGCGGTGAAGGGTATCGACCCCGAGACCGGACATTATTTCGACGATACCAAGCGCTATATCGACGCGCTGGACCTGAGCGATACCGACCGGGCGAAGGTGTTCGAGGGCAATGCGCGGCGGGTGTATCCCCGGTTGGACAAGGCGCTGAAGGCTCGCGGGAAATAGACGTAGACTGACCTTAGCACCAAGCCCGGAATCAAGGGCGAAGCCCGCCGGTCAGCCGCTACGTTGCCGACGGTGCGACGATTGAAGTTAGGCGGGGCGTGGCCATAAAGTGCAGACCTTTGGCGTAGCTGCGGCAGCCCGCGGTCAGCCGCCGCCCTCTGTTTTGCCCCCTAGAATAGCGGGCGGGCCAGCCACATCGCACCATCGCCAATCCCGAGCCATCCCAGCAGCATCCCGGTATCCCCCGCCAGTGCCAGTGCCCCGACCACCGACAAGAGGATCGTGGCGACGACCCAGCGGTCGAAGACCTCATGATCGCGGTTGATCGCGGCGTTGAAGATCAGGCGAAACACCACCGACAGCCGCTGGATCGGTGTGACCACCGACACCGGCGCCACGGCGAGTGCGACATAGCGGAACAGTTGCGACAGGGCCACGAACAGCGCCGACAGCATGAACCAGCCCATCGAGGCACGATCCAGCCCCGCCATATAAGCCCGACCCCCCGCCGCCAGAACCCAGACGATGACGATCACGGTGGCGGCCACGTAGGACACCAGCAGGCCACCGATACTGGCCGGAATCCCACCCTCGCCGATACCCAGTGCGACGAACAACGGGCTGACGCCATAGCCAAAGGCGCAGACAGCGCCCCAGAACGTGCCAGCGGCATAGTTCGGCGCAAACCCCTTGGCAGCACCCGCTGCCTTGGCCGATTTCTGCCGCCCGGCCAGCATCATCGGCCCGACGATGACCAGCGCGATGCCGATCAGATTCATCAGGTTCAGCGTCTCGCCCAGAAACGCGATCGCCAGCACCAGCGCCACCAGGATCGACAGCTGCTGGATCGGCGTCGACAGGGTCGAGCCCAACAGCTGCGTCGCCTTGTAATTGCCGTAACGCCCGATGACCAAATGCACGATCCCGGCCAGGATCATCCAGACCCAGGGTGCGATGCCCCAATCGGCCATCGCCCGGAACCCGCCCATGAACGCGGCCAGCGCGACGAACAGCGGCACGCCGAACGGCACGGTGATCGCCATCGCCTGCAGCACCGAGCCACGAAGCACGCCGCGTCTGAGCGTCGCATTGTTCAGCCCGAAGAACGCGGCCGAGGCGAGGGCGAGGAGGGCGCCGAACATGTCTGTGGCTCCGGGCTCAGCCCTTCTTGCGCAGGAAGTCGCGGACCAGTTCCGGCGTCAGCGTGACACCAGGATCGTATTCCGGCGCGTTCTCGATCTGCTCGAGATCATTCAGGCCCGAGTGCTTGAAGATCCGGTTGATCGTCGAGATCAGCCGCAAGGGCCGGTCCGGATCGGCATTGAAATGCTGGTGGATCGTGTTCGGCGGCACATAGATCACGTCGCCCGCCTCATAGTCGAAGCGCTGGATCTTGTCCTGCGGTTTCCAGAAATAGACGTCGGTGATCTCGACGTCGCAGTCCTGATGCAGGTCATAGCCGGTGCCTTCCAGCACATAGAGGCATTCCTCGGCCAGATGCCGGTGCTTGCCCGATTTCGACCCCGGCGGCACGATCTGCATATAGGCATCAACCGTTTCCATCCTTGTGTTCATGCCTTCGTTGATCAGGTGCTTCAACAAGCCCTGCCGCGCCATTTCCCACGGCATTTCGTGCGGATGCACCACCTTCTTGCGTTCCGCATCGCGGGCCGGGCGAGCTTCGGCATCGTCCAGCAGCTCTTGATACAGCGGCTGGTTCTCGGTGCCGTCGATCCAGGCTTTGCTCTCGCCCCAGGCCATCAGTAGCCCTCCTCGGGATGGTTGTGATCGTGCTCTTCCTCGCGCACCTCGAAATCCTCGCCACCCGGCGCGGGGGTGGTGTCGCGCGGTTCCACGGTTTTCTGGAACAGCATGTTCATGAAGACGAACATCGGCTTGGTCTTCAGCACCAGGGCCCGGGCGGGTTTGGTGTCGGAGGCGTTGAAATGCTGGTGCACGCAGTTGTTGTGCACGATCGCCACATCGCCGGCCTTCCAGTCATAGCGGATATCATCGTGAATCTCGTAGCCCTCGCCGTCGAGGATGTAGAACGCGGCCTCGTTGACATGGCCGTGCTTCTGGCTTTTGCCGCCGGGCCCGTATTCCTCAAGATGCAGGTGGAACAGCTGGCTGATGCCGTCTTTCGGCTCGACGTAATGCCGCGAATAGGCCTGCGGGCCATCGACGAACTTGATCTCGCTGGCCTTGCGGACGCGGGGCATGGCGCGCAGGCGTTCCAACTCGGTCGTCAGGTTGTATTCGCCCTGAATGGCCCGCACGAAAATGCGGTCCTTCTGGCTGTGGTAATAGCCTGCAGGCCCGGCCTCGGTTTCGGGTGCGTCTGGCTTGTCTTTGATTTTCTTGTCCATGGCCGATCCTCCTACGGCGGGATTTAGCAGAACAGCGATAGCAGAACAACATTCCTGTATGCGGAACAAATGTCGATCAACGGGTTTTCGCCGCACGCCCTTAGGCTAAATCCGTGGGGCAGGGACGATAGGGAGCCTGAACGCGTTATGGCCGATCTGATCGAAGTGTGCAGCAAGGACGAGGTCGCCGACGGCGAGGTCATCAAGGTTGAAAAGGCCGATCTGGAACTGGCGGTCTACAATGTCGAGGGCACCTATTACGTGACGCAGAACGCCTGCACCCACGGACCGGGCGAGATGTCCGAGGGCTATCTGGAGGGTCACATCATCGAATGCGACTTTCATCAGGGCCAGTTCGATATCCGCGACGGGCAGGTGGTGGCGCCGCCCTGCGTCGTGGCGCTGAAGACCTACAAGGTCGTGCCGCATGACAGCGCGGTGATGATCGAGGCGCCCTGACCCCCGTCAGCGGCGCGCCACCAGATCGACCAGCGCCGACATGCCGCTGTGGCCCGGACCTTCGGACACTTCGGCATCGTAGCTTTTAACAGAGACCTCGGAAAACCCCGCGAACGCCTCGCGCAGCAGCGCCTCGGTATAGAGGTTCTCCAAAACGCCCGGCCCGCCGGTGCCGTATTCCAGCTGCTTCCGCCCGTAGCCTTCGATCACGACCACCCCGCCCGGCTTGACGGATTTGGCGATACCGGCGAACACCGCTGCGCGTTTGGCGGGCGGCAGGAACTGAAAGAAGATGCCGACCACAGCGTCATACCGCTCCGGCTGCCACAAGCGCGTAGTCAGGTCCGACAGCTCCCATTCCAGCGTCACGCCGCGCTTTTCGGCCAGCTTGCGCGCCTTGGCCTGGGCGGTCGGCGAAAAATCCTGCGCCGTCACCCGACAGCCCTGTTCTGCCAGCCAGACGCCATTGCGACCCTCGCCATCGGCGATGCTCAGAACTGCCATCTCCGGCGTGAACAGATCGGCGTTGCGCGCCAGAAACGCGTTCGGCGCGGTGCCAAAGCGATAGCCCTCGCCCGCGAACCGCGCCTCCCAATGCTCGAGATCGCTCATCCGGATTCCGCCTTTCTGCGCCAGCGGACCTTGCGCATCGATGGCAACAGGAACGTCACCAGAATGGCCAGGATCAGCACGATGGATACCGGTCGTGTCAGCATGAAGTCCAGCATCTTGCCATCCGAGATGATCCGCACCTGATGGAATGACCGCTCGGCGGTTTCGCCCAGAACCAGGGCGATCACCAGCGTCAGGCGCGGATAGTCGAAGCGAATCATCAGGTAGCCGAGGATGCCCATGACGACGGTCAGGAACACATCCGCCATGCGCCCCTCAAGCACATAAACCCCGGTCAGCGACAGCGCGATCACCACCGGCACCACGATGTTCACGTCAATCCGGGTGATGTGGATCAAGTAACGGCTAAGCATCAGCCCGATCAGCGACGCGCCCACCGCCGAGACGGTCAGCGCGACGATCAACCCATAAATTTCGCGCTGGTTGTAAAGCAAGATACCCGGGCCGGGGTCCATACCGTGCAGCACAAGGATGGCGAGGAACAGCGCGGTTTCCGCACTGCCCGGAATGCCGAAGGCCACGGTCGGGATCAGCGAGCCGCCGTCCTTGGCGTTGTTGGCGGCCTCGGGGGCGATCACGCCCTTGATGTTGCCGGTGCCGAACGTGTCGCGGTCCTTGGCGGTCTGCGCGGTCGAGGAATAGGACAGGAACGCCGCCACCGTGCCGCCCAGCCCCGGCACAGCCCCGATCACCGTGCCGATGACCGAGCCGCGCAGCAGTACCGGCCAGTGGATGAACACCGCCTTCACCCCTTCCCAGACGCCGGTGATCTTCATCGTGGCAGCCTCGTCGGCGCTTGATTTCGCCACCGAGCCGCCTTTCAGCGACAGTTCGATCATCTGACTGATGGCGAACATGCCGGTCAGTGTCGGCACCAGCGGGATGCCGTCCCAAAGGTAGTCGACGCCGGCGGAAAACCGGATCTCACCGGTGATCAGGTCCGAGCCGACATAGGCGAACAACAACCCGACACAGCCCGCGATCAGCCCGCGCAGCAGCTTGCCCTTGACCGATACGGCGATGGCCGCGAGGCCGAGGATGGTCAGCAAGAAGAACTCGGACGGGCCAAAGCTGAGCACCACTTCGCGGGCGATGGGGATGAACGCCAGCAGCGTGAACAGCCCGATCAGCCCGCCCATTGCCGAGGCCGCCGCCGAGGCGCCGATGGCCAGCCCGGCCTTGCCCTGACGGGCCAGCGGGTAGCCATCGAAACAGGTCGCGGCATTGGGTGCTGTGCCGGGCGTATTCAGAAGGATCGCCGAGATCGAGCCGCCGAACGAGGTGGCGCCCATCACCCCGCCCGCCAGATACATCGCGTCGAGCGGGGCAAGCGTGTAGGTGACCGGGATCAAGAGCGCCAGCGCGGTGGTGCCGCCAAGGCCGGGGATGACGCCGAAGATCAGGCCAAGGGCCACGCCGGAAAAGAGGTACAGCAGGCTGCCCCCGTTCAGGACCTCCAGAAAGGCATTCAGCAGCGCATCAAGGCCCATGCGGCGATTCCCTAAAAGGGGCCGCGCCACCCCGGACGGGCGGCGCGGCCAGCCAGATCACTGTGCCAGCAGGTCCTTGTACTGGACGTAGAAGCTGGACAGATCGTCCATCATCGCCTTGGTCTCGGCGGCGCCGAGGAAGTTCAGCTTGACCCCCGCCGACCCGGCCCATTCTGCCACCGCATCGCTTTCGATGGCGGTGCGAAAGCCTTCCTCAAGCTTGGCCAACACATCGGCCGGAATCCCCGGAGGGCCGCCGACGACGCGGTTGATGGTGAACTTGGCCAGTTCGGGATAGCCCAAATCGGCCACCGTCGGCACGCCGGGCAGCGCCTCTTCGGCGGTATAGGTCACGATCATCCGCAGGTCCCCCGAGCCGCCCTCGGCATCGGTATATTTCGCCAGCGAGGCAATCGGCTTCAGCGTGGCATCAACCTCGCCGCGCATCACCGCAATCATCGCGTCGTTCGAGCCGCCATAGCCGGTGACATGGATCAGCGGGCAATCCATGATCGAGAACGAAATCGCCGAGGTGATCGACGAGGTCGAATCAAGCCCGGTGTCCGACATCTTGGCCGGCTGCCCGAGGTTGCACAGATCCGCCATCGTCTTGATCGGCGAATCTGCCTTGACCGCAATACCGTATTCCTCGGTCGCAAGGTTGGCGATCCAGGTGACCTCACCAAGGGCAAAGCCGATATCGCGCTCGGTCGCCTCGCTGACGGTCAGGCCGGGGATGTTGTAGATGCCGATCGTATAGCCATCGGGATCGGCCCGGTGCACCGCCTGCCCGCCGCGCGAGCCCGAGGCGCCGGGGATGTTTTCCGGCACCACGGTGGTGCCCATCGCCTCGCCCAGGGGCAGTGCGAAGGACCGCACGATGGTGTCGAAACCACCGCCCGGATTGTAGGGGATCACAAAGGTAATGGTCTTGTCGGCGGGATATTCCGCCAGCGCCGGTCCTGCCATCAGGGCCGCCGCCGCGAGGCTGGTTTTCAGGATCGTTTTCATGTCTTCCTCCCGTTCTTGATTTTCGGCCTCACCATGCGGCAAGACCGCCTTTGGTAAACAGCAAACCGCGGTAAAGTTCGTAGTCGAGCAGCCATTCGAAGACCGCGAACTGGAACGCGAACACCCCCAGACCAACCAGCGCTGCCACAAGCGGGGGGTGTCGCCCGCGTAGCCAGATGTAAAGCGTGCAGAAGATCGGCGCTGCGGTCAGCACGCCGAAGACCGCCATCAAGGCAAACCCGCCCGCGATCCACAGCAGCATCGCCAGCTGATCGCGAAAGCCGGGGTTGTGCATCATCTCGCGGCGCCGGAACCCGGTGCCCCAGAACGCCGCAATCGCCACATGGCCCGGCAGGCGCGTGCGGCTCCAAAGATCGATCAGCGCCAGCACGGCCATCGCCATGGCAACGACCGAGGGAAACCGCGCGGCGGTTTCGCCATAGGTTCGCGCCCAGATCATCATCGCCACCGCCACCGCCAGCAGCACGACGGCAGGCCAGACCGAAGTGACGATCCGGGGCGCGTCGGCGGGGTCTGGCATTTGCTCGGTCATCCGGGCTCCGTCGGGAATACAAGCGATTTGACAACAACAGGGGTGGCACCGGTGGCGCGCAGCACCTCGCCGATGTCGATGAAATCGAATTCCGACAGGGCAATGCCGTCGATCGAGACCACAGCGCCCGGCACGTCCTCCTCGCTGCGGCACTGCATGCCGATCAGCCCGCCGACATCGCCGTCGCAGACGATGACCAACGGATGGCCCCTGGCCAGAACCGGCGCGAGCCCGGCGACGATGCCGCGCGCCAGTGCGGACAGCCGGACATAGCTGGCGGTGCCGCGCCACGGCAGCGCGATGGCGACAGGCGTGTCGCCCGATTGCAGATCGAGCCGCGTCAGTGCCTTGCTGATTGCGTCAGCAACCGCCTCGGGCGCGATCTCATCGGCCAGCGTCATTTCGGGTGCTATCACCGCGAGGTTGCGCAATGGCAGGGCGGTTTCGGGGTCGAGGAAGATCGTCGAGCCGGACACCTGCACGGTATATTGCGAGGCACCAACGACGGTGGCCCGAATGCCTTGCCGTGCCGGCAGAACGGTGCGGCCACTGTCCTGCACGAAGGCGCTCAGCGCCTTGGCAAGCTCCGGACCGAGGTCGTCGGCGGCACCTTTGGCACCCCCAAGATATTCCGACACGCCGCCGGAAAACACGATCGGACAGCCGGGATCGACGCCCTGCAGCGGCGGCAGCCGCATGAACCCCGCGACATCGCCGCCCTCAGCGGCGGCCATGATCGCCCCGGCCATCTGTTGCGCGATCCGGCGGCGTTGTGGGTCGTCGGGACGACTGCCGACATCGGCGCGACACCCGGACGCGGCGATGTGGCGGGCGCCGAACGGCTCGAGCCGCGCCACCGTGCCATCGGCGCCGAACACAACCAGCCGCGCGCCCGCATCAAGTGCCGTCTGGCTGACCACCTTGCCGCCCTTGCACAGCGCCAGCTTCGTCGTGCCGCCACCGACATCTATGTTGAGAACGCAACCCTGCTGTTCGGACAATGCCACAGCCCCCGAGCCGTGCGCCGCCATCAGCGTTTCCAGCGCATCCCCGGCACTGACCGACACGAACTTGCCCGCCTGCGCCGCAAAAATCTCGCCGATGGCCCGCGCATTGGACCGCCGCGCCGCGACGCCGGTCAGGATCAGCGCGCCGGTGTCGATCTGGTCGGGCGCAATCCCCGCCGCCTGAAACTGCCCGGCGATGAACGCGCCCAAAGTGTCGGCGTCGATGGAATTATCGCTGGCATAGGGGGTCAGCAGGATATCGGAGGCAAACCGCACCGCGCGGCCAGTCACGACATAGCGGGTGTCCAGCCGCTCGAGCTGGATCGTCGAGATCAGGAAATGCGAAGTCGACGAGCCGATATCGACGCCAACGCTGGTCAGTTCGATCTGATCCTCTTCGATCAGCGAGCGACCGGCGCTGGAAAAATGGATGCGCCCGCCGGGATCGGCCTCATCTCGGTGCATCGCCTTGGTCACTGGCCCTCGGGCCGATCATAAAGTGCCGGGTCCATGCGGCTTTTACCGCCGCTCTTTCCGATCAACGCCTCGAACTCGGTGCGCAGGCGTCTGTCCTCCATCCAGTACGGGATCGAGGTACCGCCCTCGGTCACATCCATCGCGGTATAGTCGATCTGCTTGGCACCCGGCGGCAGGCCGGTGACCAGCGAAGGGTGGTTGGTGCCGAACCAGGCGGTCAGGCGGAACGGTTCAGCCGAGGCGTTGAAGTGCTGGTGATACCAGCGGTCGCCGCCCGGTGCCGCCGTGACCATACCGAACTGTTCGTAATCCAGCCGCTGCACCAGATCGCCCTTGCCGTCTTGCCACGGCGTCTCACCGGCGCGTTCCGGCCAGGTATAGGTATAGCCGCTGCCCTTCAGGCAGATCAGCACCGCCGCCGAACTGTGGGCATGCGCCTTGGAATACTTGCCGGTCTCGTGCTGGCCCAGCCACAGGTAGAACTTGTTGCCGGTCATGAACGGCTCGACCCGCCGCCAGCCCGGCGAGCGGCGATTGTCCAGGGGCAGATCGCAGTTGATCACATCGGGCACCATGTTGGTGCGCCGCATCGCCAGGCCGCGGATCGGATCGGGCTCCAGGTCTTCGTTGTATTTGTAGAAATCGTCGCCGCCCGAGAACCGCCCGGCCAGCTTGGCGGGGCAGTTGAACAGGAAATCGGGATCGCCGATCAGGTTCATCAGGTTCGGCGCGGTGGTGCCGCCGATCAAAAGCGCTGGTTCCTTGGTGGCGTTGACGATCCGGTGCCAGGCGTTGACCGGGATCGAGAACAGCGATCCCTTCTGCCATTCGAAAACGTGCTTTGGCCCGCCCTCCTCCATCCAGACCTCGGTGGTGCCACGCCCTTCGGCGACAAGGTAGATCTCTTCGTAAAGATGCCGCTCGGCGTTCAGCGCGCCCGCGCCGGGGACCTCGACGACATATTGCCCCCACTTGCCCTCGGTGCCGTGCAACTGGACATAGCTGCCGCGCCCGCCCATCCGGGGCCAGTCGGCCAGTTCCAGATCGCGGACGGTGCGCACGCCGATGCCGCGAAAGATCGGGATGCCTTCGGATTCCATGAACTTGTCGTAATCCGACAAGGGCTGGCCGAACTTGCCGAACCCGGCCCGTTCGCCGCGTTTCGGCTCGTGCCAGTGCACAGTTCCTTCGCCAAGGTCATGCGGCATGGTCACCCCTCCCAGATGCGGCTTTTGTCTGATGCTACAACATGGAACGGGGTTGCGCGAAGGGTCCAATAGCGGAATAGCGTTCCGTATGCGGGAACGGTGTTCATTCCGGCGGGCGCCGATCGGTTCGGATTTTGACA
>JBBKVJ010000172.1:0-24543 GCA_037968375.1 Paracoccaceae bacterium
GCCCATCTTCTCGCCCTCTCCCAGAATCACCGCGATGGGCGTGTTCACCTTGACGCCCTCGGTGCCGGCCTCGACCAGCAGCTTGCCGATCACGCCTTCATCGACGGCTTCGAATTCCATCGTCGCCTTGTCGGTCTCGATCTCGGCCAGAAGGTCGCCAGAGGCGACGGTATCGCCTTCCTTGACCAGCCACTTGGCCAGCGTGCCCTCTTCCATCGTGGGCGAGAGCGCGGGCATCAGGATTTCCGTGGGCATCGCGTCTCTCCCTTATTTGTAGGATACGGCATGGACCGCCTCGATGACCTCTTTGGTGGTCAACAGTGCCAGCTTTTCAAGGTTCGCCGCATAGGGCATCGGCACGTCCTTGCCGGTCAGGTTGATCACCGGCGCGTCGAGATAGTCGAAGGCGTTCATCATGATGTGGGACGAGATGTGGTTGCCGATGGCACCGACCGGCCAGCCCTCTTCCACGGTCACGCAGCGGTTGGTCTTCTTGACGCTTTCGATCACCGTTTCGTAGTCGAGCGGTCGAAGCGTGCGCAGGTCAATCACCTCGGCCTCGATGCCGTCCTTGGCCAGCGCCTCGGCTGCCTCAAGCGCGTAGGTCATGCCGATGCCGAACGATACGATGGTGACGTCGGACCCCTCGCGCCAGATCTTGGCCTTGCCGAAGGGCACGGTGAAATCGTCCATCACCGGCACGTCGAACGTCTTGCCATAGAGGATTTCGTTCTCAAGGAAGATCACCGGGTTCGGATCGCGGATTGCGGTTTTCAGAAGGCCCTTCGCGTCGGCCGCCGAATAGGGCATCACGACTTTCAGACCCGGGATCATCGCATACCACGCGGCATAGTCCTGACTGTGCTGGGCGCCAACCCGCGCCGCAGCGCCGTTCGGGCCGCGGAACACGATCGGGCAGCCCATCTGGCCGCCGGACATGTACAGCGTCTTGGCGGCTGAGTTGATGATGTGGTCCACCGCCTGCATTGCGAAGTTGAAGGTCATGAACTCGACAATTGGGCGCAGCCCGCCAAAGGCCGCCCCGACGCCGATACCGGCAAAGCCGTGTTCGGTGATCGGCGTGTCGATCACGCGCTTGGCGCCGAATTCGTCCAGCAGGCCCTGACTGATCTTGTAGGCGCCCTGATATTCGGCCACCTCCTCGCCCATCAGAAAGACATTGCCGTCGCGCCGCATCTCCTCGGCCATTGCATCGCGCAAGGCTTCGCGGACCGTGGTCTGCTTCATCTCCGTGCCCTCGGGCCAGTCAGGAGACCGGTCGACAGGGGTGGTTTTGGGCGCGGCCGCCAGAGGCACAGGCGCCTCGGCTTTCGGGCTGTCCGCCGGAGCGGTGCTCGCGGCCTTGGGTGCCTCGGCGGGCACCTCTTCGCCTTCCTCGATAATCACCGCAATCGGGGTGTTCACCTTGACGCCCTCGGTACCCTCGGCGATCAGGATCTTGCCCATCACGCCTTCGTCGACCGCCTCGAATTCCATCGTCGCCTTGTCGGTCTCGATCTCGGCCAGGATCATGCCGGAGGTGATCTTTTCACCCTCCTTCACCATCCATTTGGCCAGCGTGCCCTCTTCCATCGTGGGCGACAGCGCGGGCATCAGTATTTCGGTAGCCATTTTTTGTCTCCCCCTCAGGCGTTCTGCGGCGCCGAGGCGTCGGCGTAAATGTCGGTCCAAAGTTCGGACAGCGCCGGTTCCGGGCTTTCCTTGGCATATTCCGCAGAGGCGTTGACCGTTTCCTTGATCTCCTTGTCGATCGCCTTCAGGTCATCCTCGCTGGCATGCTTGCCTTGCAGGATCATCTGCCGCACATGTTCGATCGCGTCGCGTTTTTCGCGCATTTCCTGCACTTCCTCGCGGGTCCGGTATTTCGCCGGGTCCGACATGGAATGGCCGCGATAGCGGTAGGTTTTCACTTCCAGGATATACGGCCCGTCGCCAGCACGGCAGGCGGCAATCGCCTTTTCGCCGGCCGCCTTCACGGCCAGAACATCCATGCCGTCGACCTCTTCGCCCTTGATGCCATAGGCTGCACCACGTTCCCAAAGGCTGGGGCTTTTGGTCGAACGCTTGACGCTGGTGCCCATCGCATAGCCGTTGTTCTCGATCACGAAAATCACCGGCAGGTTCCACAGCTGGGCCATGTTGTAGGCCTCGTAGACCTGGCCCTGATTGGCCGCGCCATCGCCGAAATAGGTGAAGGTGACGCGCTTGTTATCCAGGTATTTGTCGGCAAAGGCGAGGCCCGCGCCCAGCGGCACCTGCGCTGCCACGATGCCGTGGCCGCCGTAGAAATGCTTCTCTTTCGAGAACATGTGCATCGAGCCGCCCTTGCCCTTGGAATAGCCGCCCTCGCGCCCGGTCAGTTCCGCCATCACCCCCTTGGGGTCCATGCCGCAGGCCAGCATGTGGCCGTGGTCGCGGTACGAGGTGATCCGCTTGTCGCCCTCCTCGGCCGCGGCCTCAAGGCCCACGACCACCGCTTCCTGACCGATGTAGAGGTGGCAGAAACCACCGATCAGGCCCATCCCGTACAGCTGTCCGGCCTTCTCTTCGAATCGGCGGATCAGCAGCATCTCGCGGTAGTAATGCAGCAGTTCGTCCTTCGAGACATTCGGTTTTGCGGTGGTTTTCTTTGCGGCCATGCGACGCGACCTCCCTGCCGAGTTGCGATAGTTTAGTGTTAAACTATTCCATAGCAAAGCTGCGCCCGAGAATCGAGAGCGAATTTACCATAGGGCAATCACGGGCCTAATTCAGCGGATGACGATCTCGTCGGGACGGATCAGGCCCAATACCTCGCGGGCGCGTTCGTCCAGCAGATCGAGATCGAGATACTGGTCGGACAGGCGTCGGGTCCGGTTCTCCATCAGCGCCACATCGGCCTTGATCGTGGCAAGTTCTACCGCAAGCTCGGCCCGGTCGGATTCGATTTGGATGCGCCGGAACAGGCCAAAATCGCCCTGCACGGCGGCAAAGGTGAAATACGTGCCCGCCGTCAGCGCCAGGCCAAAATAGATTGCCGCGCCAAGGGCCGGGCGGTTGTCGGAAAAACCCATGTTTCTGCCTCATCCTTCGCGCTTCTTTGATGGGCGCGTCGGTGCAGAGTGCCATAGGTGATTCGCGAATGGAATCCCCTGAATTCAATTCGTTGCGGAAAGCGGTTGCGGTTGCGCATCGGTGGCGGCGAGAGGTGACGACCCGGCGCGGCGCCCAATTACGCGATCATTGCCGGGTTGAGGCAAGACTGAGCCGCGCTTTCACCTGGTCCAGATATGCAGGCGCGCCTGCCGGGCCAGAGCCCCGCAAAAAGATCATCCCGCCACTGACGCCCGGTAGATGCTGTCAATGGTCGCGGCCAGCGTGGCGTTGAAATCCGCATCCGACTGACCCGCCGACAACCCTTCGGTCAGCGCGCGCGAGAAGCTGGCGATGACGCCCCGGTTCTTGGCCAGACGCGCATTCGCCTCGTCACGCACATAGCCCCCCGACAGCGCCACGACGCGCAGGATGCGCGGATGATCGACCAGTGCTGCGTAATGGTTCGCGACCTCCGGTAGGGTCAGCTTCAGCATCACCTCGCTGCCTTCGGGGAGGGTTTCGGCATGTTTCACCAGCTCGGCGCGCAGCAGGTCCTCGGCCTCGGCCTTGTCCGAAATACCGATGGAAATCTCGGGTTCCAGGATCGGGACCAGCCCGGCCTCCAGCACCTGCCGCCCCAGCGCGAACTGCTGTTCGACAATCGCGGCGATACCCTTGGCATTGGCCGCATTGATCACCGAGCGTTCTTTGGTGCCGAAAATTCCGGCCGCCCTGGCGCGCTTCAAAAGCGCCTCCAGCCCGCCGATCGGCTTCATCAACTGCACGCCGTCGGCCTCGGTCTCAAGCCCCTTGTCGATCTTCAGGAACGGTACGACACGGCGCTTGTCCCACAGATATTGTGCGGCCGGCAGGCCGCCGATTTCGCGGTCCATGGTCATCTCGAAGAGGATCGCACCAACGATCCTGTCACCGGTGAAAGCGGGCGCATTGACGATCCGCGACCGCATTGCATGGATCAGATCGAACATCTCGGCCTCCGAGCCATAGGCATCCTCGGACACGCCATAAAGCTTGAGCGCCTTGGGCGTCGAGCCGCCCGACTGGTCCAGCGCCGCGACAAAGCCGTCGCCGCTTTTGATGTGTTCTCTTTGCGTGGTGTTCGACATCGAAGTTCCCCCCGGAATGGTCGCGTTGTACTGGTTTTAGGTCGCGGCGCAGAGGGTCGCAATCGTGGTTGCGTTAACAGAGGCGTTGATCATCGCTTCAAGACCGCGACGCCTGGCAATTCCTTGCCCTCCATCCACTCCAAAAACGCGCCACCCGCGGTCGAGACATAGGTGAAATCATCGGCCACACCCGCCGCGTTCAGCGCCGCCACGGTATCGCCGCCACCCGCCACGCTGATCAGATGCCCGTCACGCGTCAGCTCGGCCGCCTTTCGTGCTGCCGACATGGTGGCCGCATCGAAGGGCGGGATTTCGAAAGCGCCCAGAGGGCCGTTCCAGATCAGGGTCCGGCACCCCGCAAAGATCGCGCCGATCTCGCCGACCGTTGCCGGCCCGGCATCGAGGATCATCGCGTCCGGCGGGCAATCCGTCACTGCCACCGTCGCGGCCTCGGCGCCCGCCCTGAACTCCTTGGCAACGACAACGTCCACCGGCAGATGCACCGCGCAGCCTTCGGCCTCGGCCTTTTCGAGAATTTTCAGCGCCGTTTCGGCCATGTCCCGCTCGGCCAGAGAATTGCCCACCTCTATTCCCTTTGCCACGAGAAAAGTGTTGGCCATGCCGCCGCCGATCACCAGATGATCGACCTTGGCCACAAGGTTGCTCAGCAAGTCCAGCTTGGTCGAAACCTTCGCGCCACCGACCACCGCCACCAAGGGTCGCTCGGGCGACCCAAGCGCGCTTTCCAGCGCCTTCAGCTCGGATTCCATCAGCCGCCCGGCGGCGGCGGGCAACACCCGCGCGATGCCCTCGGTCGAGGCATGCGCCCGGTGGGCGGCGGAAAACGCATCGTTGACATAGACATCGCCAAGGGCTGCCAGCGCCGCGACGAAGGCCGGATCGTTCTTTTCCTCGCCGTCGTGGAACCGGGTATTCTCGAGCAGCAGAACCTCGCCCTCGTTCAGGTCTGCGACCGCGCGCTTGGCGGGCAGTCCGATGCAGTCGTCGGCAAATTTCACCGGCTTGCCCAGCGCCGCCTCCAGCGCGGGCAGCAGCTGCTTCAGCGACATTTCCGGCACGACCTTACCCTTCGGCCGGTCAAAATGCGCCAAGAGAACCGGGCGCCCGCCCTTGGCCAGAATGTCGTGCACGGTGGGCACGATCCGTTCGATCCGGGTTGCATCGTTGACCTTGCCAGCCTCGATGGGCACGTTGATATCGACGCGCACCAGAACCGTCTGGCCGTTCAGATCAATATCGGCGAGCGTCTTCCAGGCCATCAGTGATCTCCCAATTCGTGCAGGGCTCATTCAGCCGATCCTCGGGCCAAGGTCAACCACAGGTGCCAGCGGTGTGAAGGCGGTTAGGCCTTTTCGCCGCGCCACAGCACCGTTAGGGTTCGGCGCGAAGCGAACATCCGGAGGATAACATGGCCGATATCAAAGACCCCGAAAACACGATTCTGATGAAACTGAAAGACGGCACCGTGACGATCGAGCTGTTGCCCGATATCGCACCGAAACATGCCGAGCGGATGAAAGAGCTGGCGCGCGCGGGCTCCTATGACAACGTCGTCTTCCACCGGGTGATCGACGGTTTCATGGCGCAGACCGGCGATGTGGCGAACGGCAATGCCGACAAGGATTTCAACCTGAGCCGTGCTGGCACCGGCGGCTCGGACATGCCCGATCTTCCGGCCGAATTCTCGGGTATCCCGCATGATCGCGGCACGATCGGCGCGGCGCGGTCGTCGAACCCGGATTCCGCCAACAGCCAGTTCTTCATCAACTTCAAGGACAACCACTTCCTTAACCGGCAGTACACGGTCTATGGCCGGGTGACCTCGGGGATGGAGCATGTCGACGCGATCTCCAAGGGCGAACCACCCGCCGATCCCGACAAGATGCTCAGCGTCAAGGTGGCCTCCGATGACTGATCGTACGCTTTTCGGTGGCGGTATCCTGACCGCCGGGGTCGCGCTGATCGTCGCCTACATGTTCTGGACCTCGGCCCAGGCGCAGTCCGAAGTTGTCGACGGCCCGGGCCCCAATCTGGTGATCGATGTCGCGGGCGCGGGTGCCAATGGCCAGATCGTGATCGACCTTCTGGCCGATGTCGCTCCGGCGCATGTCGAGCGACTGACAACGCTTGCCGAGGAAGGCGCCTATGACAACGTGGTCTTTCACCGGGTGATCGACGGCTTCATGGCGCAGACCGGCGATGTGCAGTTCGGCAAGCGCAGCTCGGACAGCATCTCGCAGGCCGGAATTGGCGGCTCGGATCTGCCCGATCTGGCGGCCGAGTTCTCGGATGTTCCGTTTCAGCGTGGCGCCGTCGGCATGGCGCGCTCGGCCAGTCCCGATTCGGCCAATAGCCAGTTCTTCATCATGTTCGCGCCCGCGACGCATTTGAACGGCGCGTATACCGTGATCGGCAATGTGGTGCAGGGGATGGAGGTCGTCGACGCCATCAAGAGGGGCGCCGCCAGTGCAAACGGCGCGGTCGAAGATCCGGATTTCATGGCCAGCGTCACCGTCGCCCGGTAACCGCCGATCATCTTTCCGCGAGCGGGGTAGGCGTCATGCCGCCGGGCTGCGACACTGTCCTTTCCGAGTTATTTCGGGGAGGACAACCATGCGTCATCTTGCCATCACCCTCGTCGCGGGTCTTTTTTTCACAGTCGGGCCGGCGGCCGCCAACCCTGAACTCTGGGCGCGCGAGTTTCCGAAGACGGATTTCTCGCGAAGTTCGGTGGATTTCGCCGAGATCATGTCGGGCGGGCCTCCGCGCGACGGTATCCCCGCACTTTCGAACCCGCGCTTTATCGCCGCCGCCGCCGAAACCAGGCTCGACCCGCGCGAGCCGGTGATCGCGGTCGAGATGCCGGGCGCCAGCCCGCGCGCCTATCCGCTGCGCTATCTGACCTGGCATGAGATCGTGAATGACAGTTTCGGCGGCGTGCCAATTGCGGTGACGTTTTGTCCGCTTTGTAATTCCGCGCTGACCTTCGACCGGCGGGTGCAGGGCCAGGTGCTGAGCTTTGGCGTCACCGGCAAGCTGCGTAATTCCGACATGGTGATGTATGACCGCGAGACCGAAACCTGGTGGCAGCAGGCGCTGGGGCAGGGGATCGTGGGTCGGCATCTTGGGGTGGACCTGGTGGTATTGCCGACATGGATGGAAAGCTGGGAGGCGTTTCGCAGCCGCAACCCCGACGGTCAGGTGATGGACGAGCCTGACTGGGGGCGCAGCTACGGACGCAATCCTTACGTCGGCTACGACACGTCGCGCCGTCCGTTCCTCTATTCCGGCGAAGAACCGCCGCATGGTGTTCTGCCGCTTGCCCGCGTGGTGCGCGTGGGTGATCGTGCCTGGCCGCTGCAGCGGCTGGCCGACAGCGGAGACATTAGCGAGGCGGGCGTGGTGCTCAGCTGGGCTGCGGGTCAGGCCTCGGCACTCGACAGCGCGCGGATATCGGAGGGCCGCGATATCGGGCAGGTCCGGGTCCGCGACAAGGCCGGGCGCGATCTGCCGCATGACGTGATGTTCGCCTTCGCGTTCCACGCCTTCTGGCCCGAGGGGCAGTGGATGCTGGGGCGCTGACGCCCTGGCAAAATTCGTTTGGCAAACTATCAGGCTACGGCCAATACTAGCTGCCGACGGTCACCAGCGCATGCCGCTTTTTTCCCGCCGTCAGCTTGACCGGGCGCGACAGCCGCGCGGTATCAAACATCTCGCCCGGGTCGGTGGCCGGTGCGTCATCGACCCGCGCGCCGCCCTCGGCGATCAGCCGCTTGGCGTCCTTGCCGGTCTTGGCCAGCCCCGAGCGCAGAAACAGCTGCGCCAGTGAGATGCCCTCGCCCAGTTCGGCGCGGCTCAGCTGCAGCGTCGGCAGGTCGTCACCCACGCCACCCTTCTCAAACACCTCGCGGGCCGTTGCCTCGGCTGCCGCCGCTGCCTTTGGCCCATGCGCCAGCCCGGTCACTGCGTTCGCCAGCAAAATCTTCGCCTCGTTGATCTCGGACCCGCCTAACGCGCCAAGGCGTTCGCAGTCTTCCAGCGGCATCTCGGTATAAAGCTTCAGGAACCGCCCGACATCGGCGTCGGTCGTGTTTCGCCAGTATTGCCAGAACTCGTAGGGCGACAGCATGTCGGCATTCAGCCAGACCGCACCGCCCGCCGACTTGCCCATCTTCTTGCCGTCCGAGGTGGTCAGAAGATGCGAGGTCAGGCCGAATACTTCGGTCTCAACCACCCGCCGCGTCAGGTCGATGCCGTTCACGATATTGCCCCACTGATCCGACCCGCCCATCTGCAAAAGGCAGCCGTGGCGGCGGTTCAGTTCCAGGAAATCATAGGCCTGCAGGATCATGTAGTTGAACTCGAGGAACGACAAAGACTGCTCGCGGTCGAGCCGCGATTTCACCGATTCGAACGCCAGCATCCGGTTGATCGAGAAATACCGGCCGATGTCGCGCAGAAACTCGATGTAGTTGAGCCGGTCCAGCCATTCGGCGTTGTTGACCTGGATCGCATCGGTGGCGCCGTCGCCAAAGCTGACATAGGACGAAAATACCCGGCGGATGCCCGCGATATTGTCGTCTATTTGTGCGGGTGTCAGCAGCGAGCGTTCGCTGTCGCGGCCCGAAGGATCGCCGACCTTGGTGGTGCCGCCGCCCATCAGCACAATCGGCTTGCCGCCACACTTTTGCAGCCAGCGCAGCATCATGATCTGGATCAGGCTGCCCACATGCAGGGATTTCGCCGTCGCATCGAAGCCGATATAGCCCGGCACCACGCCTTTGGCGCAGGCCTCGTCAAGGCCCTGAAGATCGGTGCAGTCCGCCATGAAGCCGCGGGCGATCATCGTGGCCAGAAAATCGGATTTCGGATGGTAGGTCATTGCGGCTTGGTCCATTCTTGGGCGTGATTTCTATAGGGGCAGGTCGGTGAAAGGGGAAGGCATGTTCGACGACAGGCCAATCTGGAGCTTGGGCGCGATGTCGGGCACCTCGCTCGACGGTGTCGATGCGGCACTGGTGCTGACCGACGGCGTCAGTATCGAGGCGTTCGGCGAGACCGGCTATCGGCCTTATTCCGAGGCAGAGCGCGCGGTGATCTGGGCGGCGCGGGGGCGTCAGCCGGGCGAGGCGGGCGTGGCCGAGGCGACAGCGATTGTCGATGCCGCGCATGCCCAGCTTCTGGCGCGGTTCAAGGACGCCACGATCGTCGGTTTCCACGGCCAGACGCTCAGCCATCGTCCGCAGGCGCAGACCACCCATCAGGCGGGTGATGGGGCAACACTTGCACGGCACCTTGCGGTCCCTGTTGTCTGGGATTTCCGCAGCGAGGATATGGCGAATGGCGGTCAGGGCGCGCCCTTGGCGCCGTTCTTTCACTTCGCCTGTGCCCGGCGGATCGGCGCCACGGCGCCACTGGCCTTCCTCAACCTCGGCGGTGTCGGCAATCTGACATGGGTCGATCCATCGCGCGAACGCGCGCAAGACCCCGGAGCGTTGCTGGCGTTCGACACGGGCCCCGCCAGCGCGCCGCTGAACGATCTGATGCAGGAACGGCGCGGGCAATCCTATGACCACGACGGCGCCTTAGCCGCGACGGGCAACGCCGATGCCGCCATCCTCGCGACACTTTCGCGGCATCCCTATTTCGATCTGGCGCCGCCGAAATCGCTCGACCGCGACGATTTCTCCGATCTCTCGCGAGCCGTAAAAGGACTGTCCGACGGTGATGCGGCGGCGACGCTGACGGCGGCGGTTGCCGTCGCGGTCCAACGGGCGATGCCGCACTGCCCTGCGATGCCCGAGCGCCTGCTGGTCACCGGCGGCGGGCGGCGCAATCCGGTGATGATGCGGATGATCGCCGAGCGGGTGCCCTGCCTCGTCGATCCGGTCGAAGCGGTCGGCCTTGATGGCGACATGCTTGAGGCGCAGGCCTTCGCCTATCTGGCGGTGCGGGTGGTGCGTGGCATGCCAACCTCGGCGCCGGGCACGACGGGGGTGACGACACCGGTATCGGGCGGGCGGATCAGCCGCCCCGCTTGACCATCCGACCGAAGCCGATGTCGCAATGCCGCATTGCGAAGTCCGGACATTTCTCTACCATACCTGGTAGCATTTCAATGCAGTGGGAGGTTCGGATTCACAAGGCTGTCGGTTACGCGCTAGGTGGAATTTCGAGTCTTGCGATCCTTACATCCCCGATGACGACCCAAGCTCAGGCCTCGCTTTGACAGGTGCCGACGGACGAAAGCTTCATGGACGACGAAATCACCTGGGGCGGTTTGCCGGGCGGCTATGTCTTCAAGATAAAGCTTCTGGTCGTCGATGGGGTGATCGAACTTTGTGGTGTCGGCAGTTTCACCAACATGATGTCGCGCCCGGCTGCGACCAAGATGCTGCGCGGTGCCAAGCTGATGATGAACGGCCGATCGATCCTGGAAGACTTCTATTATTTCAACAAGGCCGGGTCAGAGCGTTTGCTTGAGACTGCGCCTGCCTATTGCAAATCGACCGGCGTTCGGCTGCCGCGAAATCCCGATTTCGATATTGACTGGCCGGACGGGTCATTCCGGAACTAGTACGCTGGCGCCAGGGCGGCGCCGCCGGTTTCAAGGAATGGCCGTCAGCCTTCCTCTACCGGCACCCGCCCTTTGCGGGCCAGCATCGAGCCGGTGAACAGCGCCAGCGCGCCCCAGATCAGCGTGAAAGCGATCAGCTTGGTGGTCGAGAACGCCTCGTTGAAGACGAAGACCGCGATCAGGAAGATCATCGTGGGCGCGATGTATTGCAGCATGCCGATGGTCGAGAGGCGCAGCAGCTTCGCGCCGTTCGCATAAAGCATCAGCGGCACCGCTGTGACGACGCCGCAGCCAACCAGCAGTGCAGTGTCGGCACCCGAGGCGGCCATCAGATGTCCGGTGCCGGTGATCTCCAGATAGATCACATAGCAAAGTGCAATCGGGCTGAGCAGCAGGATTTCCAGAAAGAAGCCCTGGTTGGGGCCGATCGGCAAGGTCTTGCGGAAGAACGCATAGGCGCCCCAGCTGAAGGTCAGCGCCAGCGCGACCCAGGGCAGGCTGCCCGCCTCCCAGGTCAGGACCGCGACAGCAAAGGCGGCAAGCGCAATCGCCGCTTTTTGTGCGGTCGTCAGGCGTTCGCCCAAAAGCACCGCGCCGAGGAAAACGCTGAACAGCGGGTTGATGTAATAGCCAAGGGCGGCGTCGAGCGTGCGCCCCGCTCCGATGGCCCAAACATAGATGCCCCAGTTCACCGAGATGAGGACGGCGGTCAGCCCCGCCTGCAGCACCATCCGGGGGTTCCGCAACGCCGCGCGCAGCGCCGCCGTCCGACCGATCGCGATCAGCACCGCGCCCGCGATCGGGATCGACCAGAGGATCCGGTGCGCGATCACCTCGGCCGGCGGCACATGCGCCAGCGCTTTCATGTAAAGCGGTAAAAAGCCCCAGAGGAAGTACGCTCCAAGCGCAAATCCAAGGCCGGAAAGGCTGTCCTGATCCAGGTGGTCGTGCACCAAGGGGGCGGGAATTTCTCTGCTGTCGGTCATTTGGGTTTGCCTGATCGGGTGTGCCGGGTGTTGCTATCCGGTCAGGCTGCCGATGACCATGTGCCTCTAACCGAAAAATCGCTGTCGAAATATTCGTCGACGGGCAACGGCGCTGGGATTTTTCTTGCTCGGAATTGTGCCCATACATACTAATCAGGACGCGCCTTTTCTCAGCAAGGAGTCTCCGAAGCGAAAGATCTGCAATAACGCCCTTCTGGGCTTGGCGATAATTACCACCCTGGCGATAACTGGACCGCTGGCGGCGCAGGAGATTTCCAGACAGGTCCGCGTCACTTCGGATTTCTGGGAAGGCGGCATAACCTGGGGCGGTGTTCCGGGCGGCTATGTGACACGGTACTATGTCTTTTATGAAAGGGGCACGATCGAGCTTTGCGGCGTCGGAACGTCGACCAACGCGCATACTCGTCAGTTCGAAATAACACTCATGCGAAGTGCCAAACTTCTGATGGACAAGCGTCCGATCCTTGAAGATCTGAGCTTTTTCGCCCGCGTGCCCAGACCGTCCGATCTGGCCACGGCCATGACGAACTGCCGGGTGATCCGCATGAACCCGCCAAACAAAACCGTCACATTCGAGATCGATTTTCCCAGAAAACGCTTTCGGCTGTAGCGCAACCACTATTTTTGGATTGAACGGCTGATGTCAAGATCAGCCGCCGGTATGACTCATGTGCCTGCTGACCTGCCCATCCGCCTTTTGCCGCGAATAGTCGAAATCGTGGCCTTTTGGCTTGCGCGCGATGGCCGCTCGGATCGCACCGTCAAGCGCGCCGTCGTCGGGCGATGCGCGCAGCGGGCTGCGAAGGTCGGCCATATCCTCCTGTCCGAGGCACATGTACAATTCACCGGTGCAGGTCAGCCGCACTCGGTTGCAGCTTTCGCAGAAATTGTGGCTGAGCGGCGTGATGAAGCCGATACGCTGGCCGGTCTCGTCCAGCCGCATATAGCGGGCCGGGCCGCCGGTTCGGTCGGGCAGGTCGGTCAGCGTGTAACGTTCGGAAAGCTGTGTGCGGAGGTCCTTGAGCGACCAGAATTGATCAAGCCGGTCAGCCTCGCCCATGTCGCCCATCGGCATGACTTCGATAAAGGTCAGATCGTGGCCCTCGGCAGCGCACCATTCGGTAAGGTCGAACAGCTCGGCGTCGTTCTCGCCTTTCAGCGCGACGGTGTTGATCTTGACGGCCAGGCCCGCCTTTTGCGCCGCCTTGATGCCATCCATGACCTGGGCAAGACGGCCCCAGCGGGTGATCTTCTGGAACTTGGCGGCATCGAGCGTGTCGAGCGAGATGTTCACCCGTCGGACCCCGATGGCGGCAAGGTCGGCGGCGAAGCGGGCCAGTTGCGAGCCGTTGGTGGTGAGGGTCAGTTCCTTCAGCGCGCCGGATTCCAGATGCCGTGACATGGCCTTGAAGTAGGTCATGATCTCGCGCCGGACCAAGGGTTCGCCGCCGGTGATCCGCAGCTTTTCGACGCCGAGGCGGATGAAGGCGCTGGTCAGCCGGTCAAGCTCTTCCAGCGTCAGCAGCTCTTTCTTCGGCAGGAAGGTCATGTTCTCGGACATGCAATAGACGCAGCGAAAATCGCAACGGTCGGTGACCGAGACGCGCAGGTAGCTAATGGCGCGGGCAAAGGGGTCGATCAGGGGCGCAGTCATGGCGTCAAGGTAGGGTTGGCGAGGGGTGACGGCAAGGGAATTCGGGCGGGCCGAACCGGCGTGCGCCGACCTTCTCGGGGCACTTTTGCACGCCGTTGGGCCGGTAGGTGCTGCGCGGGGTGGCAACCGATGAGGGGGCTTTGCGCCCCCGCTCGCGGGACCGCGAGCCCCCCGCAGAATATTTGTGACCGAAAGAAGCTTTAACAGGCTGCTGAAAAACTCCCCGTCCCGTTGGTTTTGTGATTCACTGCGATCAAGGTGATCGGAGTGCTTTGCGATGCGTGGACGGGATGATCGTGGTGAGGGGATGTTCAGCTATATCCGGCTGGAGGAGCGGGTTCCGGCGGATCATCCGTTGCGGGCGATCCGGCTGTTGACGGATGAGGTTCTGGTGGCCTTGGACGGTCGGTTCGAGGCGATGTATTCAGCGATGGGGCGGCCTTCGATTGCGCCCGAGATGCTCTTGCGGGCGACGTTGTTGCAGGCGTTCTTCTCGGTCAGGTCGGAACGCCAACTCATGGAGCAGATCGACTACAACCTGCTGTTCCGCTGGTTTGTCGGTCTGCCGATTGACGCCGACGTCTGGCATCCGACGGTGTTCAGCCACAACCGCGACCGGCTGATGGCGGCGGAGGTGGCGCGGGAATTCCTCGGTGCGCTGATGGGGCTGGCGCGGGTCAAGGCGCTGCTGTCGGGCGATCATTTCTCCGTCGATGGCACCCTGATCGACGCCTGGGCCTCGATGAAAAGCTTCCAGCCGAAGGACGGGTCAGGCCCGCCGCAAGGTCCGGGGCGGAACGGGGAGCGCGACTTTCATGGCCAGAAGCGCTCGAACGAGACCCATGCCAGCACCACAGACCCGGATGCGCGGCTTTACAAGAAGTCGGACGGCCAGCCGAGCCGCCTGTGCTATATGGGTCATGTCTTGATGGAAAACCGGCATGGGCTGGCGGTGTCGGCCACCCTGACCCACGCCACCGGCACGGCGGAACGCGAGGCGACGCTGGTGATGCTGGACCGTCGCAAGGGTCGCAACCCGACCACCCTCGGGGCCGACAAGGCCTATGATGTGACCGACTTCGTGGGCGATCTGCGCGCACGGGGCATCACCCCCCATATCGCGGTCAATGGCACGGTGTCCAAACTGGGCGTGGTCCGCAAAACCGCCGTGGACGAGGCGACCCGCAGCAGCGACGGCTATGCCATCAGCCAGCGCTGCCGCAAACGCATCGAAGAGGTTTTCGGCTGGATCAAGGCGACCGCAGGCTTCGCAGCGGTCAAGGTTCGTGGCAAACCCAAAGTGGACGCCACCTTCACCCTCGCCGTCGCCGCCTACAATCTGATCCGCATCCCGAAACTGCTCGCCAGACCCGCAACCTGAGCCAAACCCAGCACGTCAACAACCACCCGACCCAATCAAAGGCACCCGCCGACCGGATACAGACCGACCAAATTCCCCAACGAAACCGAAACCCCGAAGGAACAGCGACTTCTTCAGCGGCCTGTTAAGGCGCGGGCAGGTGACGCGCGGCTTCTTTCCTAGCAAAGGGCTTGAGGGTTTCGCCATGCGCGGCGAGCCAGGCGGTTGCGCGGGGCGCGTCGTGTTTCGAGAGGTCGCGCAGCCACCAGGCAACGGCTTTTTGGATGAACCATTCGCGGTCGGGGGCGAGGCGGGCGCACCAGCCAAGCACACGGTCGCGGGTGGCCAGTTCGTCGGGTTTGGGGTGGTTCTGCTTGGTCCAGGGCAAGGTCATCACCAGGGCTGCGCGGCGCACCCAGAAGCTGTCGTGATCCAGCCAGGCCTCGACCTGATCGAGGCGGGTGGGATCAGCGACCAGGCGGCGCTTGCCGGCGTCGCAGGCGTGGTCGGCAATGGCCCAGGCGTCAAACGTGGGCACCCAGGAGGTGATCAGGCGCCAGACCGCTTCGTCGTCCTTGATCCGAGCCTGGATCAGCAGTTTCGCCGCCGCCACCTGCGCCTCGTGGATATCGGTTTGCCAAAGACCTGCAGCGAGGGCGATGCGGTCATCAAGTGTCATCCCGGAGCGCCAGTCGTTGGTCAGCGCGGTGACCTCGGGCACCGCCACACCGAGATAGCGGCGCGGTGCCTTGTGATAGGCGGCAACCTCGGCCGCTTTTCCGGGCATGGCGCGGGCCTCAAGGGCTGCCAGCGCGGCCTCGGGCGTCATTCCACGGTCACCGATTTGGCAAGGTTGCGCGGCTGGTCGACATCGGTGCCCTTGGCGATGGCGGTGTGGTAGGCCAAAAGTTGCGCCGGGATCGCGTAGAGGATCGGCGCCAGAAGGTCGGGCGCCTCGGGCATCGTCAGCACCTTCCAAGTGCCCTGACCCGCCTCGCGCGCGCCTTGCGCGTCGGTGATCAGCACGACCTTGCCGTGCCGGGCCATCACCTCTTGCATATTCGATACGGTCTTTTCGAACAGCCGGTCGCGCGGTGCCATCACGATGACCGGGACATGCGCGTCAATGAGGGCGATCGGCCCGTGCTTCAGCTCGCCCGAGGCATAGCCTTCGGCGTGGATGTAGCTGAGTTCCTTGAGTTTCAGGGCACCCTCCAGCGCCAGCGGATAAAGCGTACCGCGGCCGAGAAAGAGGATATCGCGCGCCTCGGACAACGCCTCGCCCAGGGCGGCGATCTGCGCCTCGCCCGCCAGTGCTTGATTGACCAGACCGGGCAGGCGGGCGAGGTCGGTCAGATGTGCGGCGAGGGCTGTCTGATCCAGATGACCGCGCTGGTGGCCTGCGTGCAACGCCATCAGCGCCAGCACCATCAGCTGATTGGTGAACGCCTTGGTCGAGGCGACGGAGACCTCGATGCCCGCCAGTATCGGCAGGGCAAGGTCGCTTTCCCGCGCGATCGAGGAGGTCGCGACATTGACCAGCGACCAGAGGTGATCGGCCTTGTCCTTGGCATAGCGCAGCGCGGCCAGCGTGTCGGCGGTCTCGCCCGACTGGCTGACGAACAGCGCCGCCGTGCCGGGCAGCACGGGCGGTTCGCGGTAGCGGAATTCGGACGCGACATCGACCTCGACCGGCAGGCGGGCGATCTGTTCGAACCAGTATTTGGCGACCAGGCAGGCATAGTAACCGGTGCCGCAAGCGACCATCGTCAGACGCTCGACGCGCGCGAAATCAAGCGCCTCGGGCAGGTTCAGCGCGCCGTCCTTGGTGTAATGCGCAAAGGCGTCGGCCAGCACCTTGGGCTGTTCGGCGATCTCTTTCGCCATGAAATGCTTGTAGCCGTCCTTTTCGATCCGCGTTGCATCAAGGCGGGTCTGGACGACCTCGCGGTTGGCGAGGCGGCCTTCGGCGTCGTAAATCTCGGCGCCATCGCGGGTCAGCACGGCGTAGTCGCCATCCTCGAGATAGGCGATGCGGTCGGTCATCGGGGCCAGTGCGATGGCGTCGGAACCGAGGAACATCTCGCCTGTCCCGTAGCCGACAGCCAGGGGCGCGCCTTTGCGGGCGCCGATCATCAGATCGCCCTCGCCGTCGAACAGGAAGGCCAGCGCGAAGGCGCCGGTGAGGCGTTTCAGGACGGCGGACACCGCCTCGACGGGGCTGGCGCCCTGGTCCATTGCGTGGCGGATCAGCATGGCGACGGTCTCGGTGTCGGTCTCGGTTTTTGGCGTCAGGCCTTCAGCGGCAAGTTCCTCGCGCAGTTCGCGGTAGTTCTCGATGTTGCCGTTGTGTACGACGGCGACGGGGCCGGAGGCGTGCGGGTGGGCGTTTTCCTGGGTGGCGGCACCGTGGGTGGCCCAGCGGGTGTGGCCGATGCCGGATTTGCCGGCGAGGGGGTCGTGGACCAGAAGGTCGGAGAGGTTGACGAGCTTGCCGACCGCGCGGCGGCGATCAAGCTTGCCGTTATGGATAGTAGCGATACCGGCGCTGTCATAGCCGCGGTATTCAAGGCGCTTCAGCGCCTCGACCAGGATCGGCGCTGCTTCGTGGTGGCCGAGGATGCCGACAATACCGCACATGAGCTTAGCCTTTCTTCGCCTTGGCCTGACGCAATTTTTCCATGAAGCGGCGGGCGAAGCCGGGCTTGTTGACCTGCGCCGCCCGGCCCAGGCCCATCGCCCCCGGCGGCACATCTTGGGTGATGACCGAGCCTGAGGCCGTCATCGCCTCGGCGCCAATGGTGACCGGGGCGACCAGCATGGTGTTCGAGCCGATGAAGGCGCGGGCACCGATGTCGGTGCGGTGCTTGAAGACGCCGTCGTAGTTGCAGGTGATCGTGCCCGCGCCGATGTTCGCACCGGCGCCAATGGTGGCGTCGCCGATATAGCTGAGGTGGTTGGCTTTGGCGCCTTCGGCCAGCGTGGCGTTCTTGATTTCGACGAAATTGCCGACATGCACGTCCTCGGCCAGTTCCGCGCCGGGGCGCAGGCGGGCAAAGGGGCCGACAACGGCGCCCTGGCTGACGTGGGCTCCTTCGAGGTGGCAAAAAGCGCGGATGCGGGCGCCGGATTCCACCGTGACGCCGGGGCCGAAGACGACATGTGGTTCGATCAACGCATCGCGACCGATGGTGGTATCCAGCGCGAAGTGCACGGTGTCGGGGGCGGGCATGGCGACGCCGTCTTCGATTGCCGTGGCGCGGGCATTGGTCTGGAAAAGGCGTTCCGCATCAGCCAGTTCCGCGCGGGTGTTGATGCCCAGTGTTTCGGCGGCATCGCAGGTGACGGTGCCAGCGGTCAGGCCCTGCGCGCGGGCCAAACCGATGATGTCGGTCAGGTAGTATTCGCCCGCCGCGTTGTCGTTGCCGACCTCGGCGACCAGCGACATGAGGGTCGGCGCATCGGCCATCATCACGCCGGAATTACAGAGGGGGATGGCGCGTTCGGTGGGGCTCGCGTCTTTCCACTCGACGATGCGGTCGAGCTGGTCGCCGTCCATCACCAGACGACCATAGCGGCCCGGGTCGGCGGGTTCGAACCCCAGGACGATGATGTCATGCTGGGCGCGTGCTTCGGCCATTGCCTCAAGCGTTTCGCTGCGGATGAAGGGGGTGTCGCCATAAAGGACGACGGCGTCGCCGGTGAAGCCATCCAGCGCCGGAGCGGCGGCAGCGACGGCGTGCGCGGTGCCGTTCTGTTCGGTCTGCAGCGCGATCTCGGTGCTGTCGTCCCAGTCCTGCGCCGCCTTGGTCACAGCGGCGGCCCCGTGCCCCGCGACGACGATAGTGCGTTCGGGATCAAGGGCGGCACCTGCGCGCATCGCATGCGCCAGCAAAGGCGCGCCGCCTAGCTGGTGCAGGACCTTGGGCAGGTCGGAATTCATCCGCGTGCCTTGCCCGGCGGCGAGGATGATCAGGGCGATGGACATCGGGTCTGCTCTTTTCTTCTGCTCGCGCACCTTTTATCGCAGCATCGGGTTGCCGCAAGGGGGCGGGTGTTCACTTGGCGTTACCCGAAGTTACATCGCTAGGCGGGAAATCGCCAAAGGGGGCGCGGGTGCGCACGGTAATTTTTGATCTGGACGGCACGCTGGCCGATACCTCCGCCGATCTGATCGCGGCGGCGAACGCCTGTTTCCGGGGGCTGCGGCTGGGCGATCTTCTGGACCCTCAAGCCGACAAGCTGACGGCGTTCCACGGCGGGCGGGCGATGCTGCGGCTGGGGTTTTCGCGGATTGAGGGCTACAGCGAGGCTGAGATCGACCGGCAGTATCCGGTCCTGCTGGACGCCTATGCGGCGGATATCGACCGGCATACGCTGATGTATCCGGGGGCTGTGGCGGCGGTCGAGGCGCTGCGGGCCGATGGCTTTGCAGTGGGGATCTGCACCAACAAGCCCGAGGCACTGGCAGAGCTGTTGATGACACGGCTGGGGGTGCGGGGGCTGTTCGGCTCGCTGATCGGGGCCGATACGCTGCCGGTGCGCAAGCCCGACCCCTCGCCATATTATGCTGCGGTGGAACGGGCCGGAGGGGCCGTAGCCCGCTCGATGCTGATCGGCGATACCGACACCGATCGGCAGACCGCACTTGCTGCGGGTCGGCCCTGCGCGCTGGTGACCTTTGGACCCGAGGGCAGGGCGATTGAACGGTTGGCGCCGGAGGCCTTGCTGCACAGCTACGACGACTTGCCTGCGCTGGCGGCGCGGGTCCTCGATTGACGGTGGGCGGACAGGGGCACAAGGTGTCGGCAATGGAGACCTTCAAGGGCAGTTTTACCCAGCAAGAGCCGATCCCCGAGGCCGGGATCGAGGCGGCGCGGGCGGTGCTGCGGCACGGCCGCCTGCACCGTTACAACCTCAGCGACGGCGAGGTTGGCGAGACGGCGCTGCTGGAGCAGGAATTCGCCGCGTTCACCGGGGCGAAATACTGCCTGGCAATCGCGTCGGGCGGGGCGGCGATGACGACGGCGCTGCGGACGGTTGGGGTCAAGCCCGGCGACAAGGTGCTGTCGAACGCCTTTACCCTGGCGCCGGTGCCGGGGGCGATTGCGGCGGTCGGCGCTCAGCCGGTGTTCGTCGAGGCGACCGACAGCCTGACCATCGACATGACCGATCTCGAGGCCAGAATCGCGGCCTCGGGCGCGCGGGTTCTGCTGCTGTCGCATATGCGCGGACACATCTGCGACATGGACCGGCTGATGGCGTTGTGCCACGGCACGGGCGTGCAGGTGATCGAGGACTGCGCGCATACGATGGGCGCCTATTGGGGCGAGGTCGCCTCGGGGCGGCACGGCGTCTTTGGCTGTTATTCCACGCAGACCTACAAGCACATGAATTCCGGCGAGGGTGGGTTTCTGGTGTCTGACGATGCCGACCTTATGGCGCGGGCCATCGTAACCTCGGGGTCCTACATGCTCTATGAGCGGCACCTGGCGGCGCCGGCGCCGGAAGCGTTCGCAGAAGCACGCTATGAGATGCCCAATGTCTCATCGCGGATGGACAACCTGCGCGCCGCGATCCTGCGGCCGCAGCTGCAGGCCCTGCCGCAGCAATGCGCGCGCTGGACGGCGCGCTATCAGGTGATCGAGGCGGGGCTTGCGGGTTGCCCGGGCGTGACGCTGATCGAGCGGCCGCAGGCCGAGCGTTATGTTGGGTCGTCATTCCAGTTTTTGCTGCACGGTCGCGCACCCGAGGCGATCAAAGGCCTTGTCAGCCGCTGCATATCCCGCGGCGTCGAGTTGAAATGGTTCGGTGCGGATGTGCCGGTCGGCTTTACCTCGCGCTACGATCACTGGCGCTATGCCGCGCCGCCGCTCTTGCCGCAGACCGACCGTATCCTGGCCGGTCTGATCGACATGCGCCTGCCGCTGACCTTCTCCGAGGCTGACTGCGCGCAGATCGCCCGTATCATCCGGGCCGAGGTCGAGGCCATGACGACCCCGACCCCGTCACCGTCATAATGTCACGCCGCTGCGAAATGCAGCGTGCCGTGGGTACCCATGTCGGGCTTTTCATCGGTCATCTGCGCTTTGGCGATCTCGTAGAGGAACCGCATCCCGCCATTCGTGATCCAGACCTCGGCCTCGTTCAGATCGACCCGCACAAGCGCCAGATCACCATCGGTCTTGCCATCTTCGAACCACGAATCCGCGATCACGTTCCAGATCTCGTCAAGTTTCGCACGGTCGTTCGACAGCGTCGCATGGCCGTCGATCCGGGCGTAAAGCTTGCCGTTGCCCGAGGCCAGAATGTAGCGCGCCGGTTTCACGCCATCGCGGGTCGCGTCGACCAGATCGGTGCCCTTGGCGGTGATGAACCACAGCGCCCGCGCCTCGCGGTCGGCATAATGCGACATCGGGACGGGGCGTGCGTTGCCGATGGCAAGCATACCGGCCTGCACGCCGTCCAGATGGCTCCAGAAATCGTCCTGGGTAAGAGTATCGGTCATTTTGAGGCTCCTTTTTGATGGCTTGCCCTGCCAACTTCCGGCGTAGGCTTGGGGTTCCGCAGGTCTTGACCGACTCAGTGTCGCAGGCCATAAATGAACGATTGTTCAATTAAGGATAGGGTGCGGCCATGTTCACCGCCACGATGCGTTTCGACCTTGGCGAGGACGTGAACGCGCTGCGCGACATGGTGCACCGCTGGGCGCAGGAGCGGGTCAAGCCTATGGCTGCCGGGATCGACGCGACAAACGCCTTTCCGCCCGAGTTGTGGCCCGAGATGGGTGAGTTGGGCCTGTTGGGCATCACCGTGCCGGAAGAGTTCGGCGGTGCCGATATGGGCTATCTGGCGCATGTGATCGCGGTCGAAGAGATCGCGCGGGCATCGGCCTCGGTGTCGCTGTCCTATGGCGCGCATTCTAACCTTTGCGTCAATCAGATCAGGTTGAACGGCACCGATGCGCAGAAGACGAAATACCTGCCAAAGCTGGTGTCGGGCGAACATGTCGGCGCCTTGGCGATGTCCGAGGCGGGGGCCGGGTCGGATGTGGTCGGCATGAAGCTGCGCGCCGAAAAGAAGAACGACCGGTATGTGCTGAACGGTACGAAATACTGGATCACCAATGGCCCGGATGCAGAGGTGCTGGTGGTTTATGGCAAGACCGATCCCGAAGCCGGGTCTAAGGGGATCACAGCGTTCCTGATCGAGAAAGCGATGACAGGCTTTTCGACCTCGCCGCATTTCGACAAGCTGGGGATGCGGGGCTCGAACACCGCCGAACTGATCTTCGACGATGTCGAGGTGCCGTTCGAGAATGTGCTGGGCGAAGAGGGGCGCGGCGTGCGGGTGCTGATGAGCGGGCTCGATTACGAGCGTGTGGTTCTGTCGGGGATCGGCACCGGCATCATGGCGGCCTGTCTCGACGAGATCATGCCCTATCTGGCCGAGCGCCGCCAGTTCGGTCAGCCGATCGGATCGTTCCAGCTGATGCAGGGCAAGATCGCCGATATGTATACCGCGCTGAACACGGCGCGGGCGTACCTTTACGAGGTTGCCAAGGCCTGCGACCGGGGTCAGGTGACGCGGGCAGACGCGGCGGCCTGCGTGCTGTATTGCTCGGAACAGGCGATGGTGCAGGCGCATCAGGCGGTGCAGGCGATGGGCGGTGCCGGGTTCATGAACGACAGCCCGGTGGCGCGGTTGTTCCGCGATGCCAAGCTGATGGAGATCGGCGCGGGGACCAGCGAGATCAGGCGGATGCTGATCGGGCGCGTGATGATGGCGGCGATGACATAGAGTGGGCTCTCTCGTTGATCTGAAGGCCGACGGCGGAGTGCTGCACACCTCGTTTGGCTGGTTTATCACCTTGCTGGAATGGGCTGCAGCGCTGATCGACATCTTCGCGATTGCGCTTCTGCTTCTTGGTGCTGCGCGTTTTGCCTATTGCATTGTCGAAGCCGAATTCATGCGACGCGGTAAGGAGCGCGTTCAAAGGATCAACCACGAGCGTATATCTCTGGGGCGTTACATCCTCGCAGGGCTTGAGCTTTTCATCGTTTCAGACGTGATACACACCGCACTCAGCCTTGCCCTCGCCGATCTGATCTTTTTGCTTTTGCTTGTCATCATCAGATCGATCACATCCTACTTTCTTGAACGCGAATTGGTGCAATTGAAGAAGGATCTGGAAGCATGAGCGAGTTCAAAGGATTGAGCGCCCTTTATGTCAACACCACGCTGAAGAAAAAGCCCGAAGAGAGCCACACCAAGCTGCTCCTTAATGCCTCGGCCAACATCATGGCCAAGAACGGCGTGGCGGTGGAGCATGTGCATCTGCTCAGCCACGAGGTGCCGCCCGGCATCTATCCCGACATGACCGAACACGGCTGGGACCGCGACGATTGGCCGAAGCTCTGGCAAAAGGTGCTGGCGGCGGAGATACTGGTGATCGGCACGCCGATCTGGCTGGGCGAGGAAAGCTCGGTCTGCCGGGTGCTGATCGAGCGGCTATATGCGATGTCGGGGGAGTTAAACGACAAGGGCCAGTCGGTGTTCTACGGCAAGGTCGGCGGCACCGTGGTGACCGGCAACGAGGACGGCATCAAGCATGTCGCGATGACGACGGGCTTTGCGCTGTCGCATCTGGGCTACACGATTCCGCCACAGGCCGATTGCGGCTGGATCGGCGAGGCCGGGCCGGGGCCGTCTTATGGCGATGAGGTTGATGGCAAGCGGGTTGGCTTCGACAACGAATTCACCCAGCGGAACACCACGATCATGACCTGGAACCTGATGCATCTGGCGAAGATGCTGAAGGATGCGGGCGGCTATCCGAACGAAGGCAACGACCGCGAGGCCTGGAAGGCCGGCGCGCGGTTCGATTTCGAGAATCCGGAGGATGGGAGTTGAAATTCTGGCTGATCCTCGCGTTTAACATCGCTTTTACAGCATCTTCACATGCAAATGAGGCTGTCGATACTCTCTTCGATTGCTTAGAAGGCAGCCCATATGAGAGCGAAGCATTTCAAGCATGCCTAACGCCATTTACGAGATCATGTAATCTTGTAGGCAAAGATATTAGCGATTTAAGGCACCAGACGGCTTGTTTTTCTGTGCTCGAGAGGGAAATCAAGGCACGCGCTGTTCCACTTATCGCGGCGGGGCAAAGTGAAGGCGTGGCTTATCGCGGCCAAGTATTGTCCGCTGCGTTGCGACGAGATTTCGCAATAGCGGAAATTGAGTGCAAGTTTCAGGACGAGATATTTGATAGTTCACAAGACAAGGAGTTGTTTAGGAGATCGGCACAGTCACGGTGCCGAGCAATCTATTTTGCTACGATATATTGGATGACAATTGTGCATGAGAAACTCAGGTGACCGAGTTGGCGAAAGAGATCAATCTCGTCTGGAGAAATACGTGAGGCTTACATCGCAAATCCTCCCCACCTCCGACAACTTCCGCGCCAACCGCGCCGCGCTGGAGGCCCAGCTTGCCACCGCCTCCGAAGCCGCCGCAATGGCCGCTGCCGGGGGCGGCGAAAAATCCCTTGCCCGCCATGTCTCGCGCGGCAAGATGCCGCCGCGCGAGCGGGTGGCGAACCTGCTTGATCCGGGGTCGCCGTTTCTGGAGGTCGGCGCCACGGCGGCGCATGGCATGTATGGCGGCGACGCGCCCTCGGCAGGGCTGATTGCCGGGGT
>JBBKVJ010000173.1:0-3904 GCA_037968375.1 Paracoccaceae bacterium
TCATCCAGCGCAAGATGGCCCACCGAAAATTCGAAAGCATTCTGCGCAACGATCAGATCGGCCTGGAACACCGCCGACTTGCCTCTACCGTCGGACCCTCCACTGCGGCCGGGCAGAAATACCTGCTGGGGGCTCTGCTGGCAGGTGGGTCGTGCCTGACCTTGGGCGAGAGCAAGGACAATCTACTGCCTTACGTGGACCTTTATCGGGTCGATACGCTTTGCACCTCGCCTGCGGTGATCCATATGGTGCTGGACCTGCCTGATGCCGGCCAGTACCTGACCTCGCTGCGCGAAGTGACATTGATCGGCGCGCCGACCGGGCCGGACCTGTTGCGCGGCCTGTCGAAGCTGTGTCCGGCCGAGTTGAACGTTGCCTTCGGCGCGACCGAAATCGGATCGCTGTTTCATCACAGCTACGACCCCAAGGCGGGCTACGTGTTTGGACAGGTCGGCAAATTCATGCGCGAGGATCTGGAGATCGGCTTTTACGACGAGGCCGGCAAACCACTTGTCAACGCCACCGAAGGCATTGTCGGATTTCGGCCTAAGGATGCTTCGGTGCAGAACACATATCTGTCCGGCGGCGACGATCCGCAAACCGGTTTCAAGAACGGTGTGTTTTTTTCCGGCGACATCATGCGCCGCGAGGGGGATCAGTATTTTCTGATCGGAAGGACAAAGAACATTGTGAACTTCAGCGGCAACAAGGTCTCGCTCGACCTGGTTCGCGACGTATTGCAAGCCGCATTCGCAGGGTCGACGATTGTTCCCCTTGTCGTTTCCGATGCAAATGGTCTCGAGCGTCTGGCGGTGTTCGTCAAGGCCCAGATATCTTTGTCCCCCGAGCAGCTTAATGTGCCTTTGGAAGCACGCTTCAAAGGCATCGATGTCGTCAAGGCAATCGCCGTCGATACATTCCCGCTGACCGCTTCGGGGAAAATCGATACCCAGGCACTGCGCCAAAGGCTTGATCCCGCGTGACTGTGCGCTCTGCCTCGGTCGAACGAAAAGAGCCGCGCAATTGCGCGGCTCTTTCAAATCAAAGGTCTGCCTGGATCAGAACCGGAAACCGGCCCGGATCGTTGCGGTGACCAGATTGTCAAAGTCGAAGTAATCGTTCGTGGGACCACCGTCGGGGAAGTCGCCGACATCGATATTGCGACTCATCAACTCGGCGCCGAGGAACGAATTGGCGCCCATCGACGTCTCGAAACCGACAGCGAAGCTCATGCCGTCAGCATCGAATTTGCCCTCCGACGGGCAGCAGTAATCTTGGAAGACAATGTCGCCCTGCCAGTACCCAAGCGCGCCATAGACGAAGGTATTGCCGAACACCCGGCCAGCGCGCGCGCGAATATCGACGATGTCACTGAGATTCGCATCCGTATACGGCATGTCGAGGTCGTAGCCGCCGGTCCAGCCCAGTTCGGCGCCGAACACCCAGTCGCCCTGAACAAAGTTGTAACCTGCAAACAGGCCGCCGGAATTGCCTCCGACAGAATAATCCGCACCGCCGCCGAACATTGTGAAGTCGGCGTCGGCGAACGACAGGGCCACACCACTGTAAAGGCCCGAAATGTCCTGTGCAGCGGCACCGCCAGCGGCACCGATCAGAATTGCCGTGCTGCCCAGCAGGGCGCGCTCGAAAGTCTTGTTGTTCATATCCCGCTCCTTTTTTCCCGTCCGTGGTTTTATACCCCTGGCGCTGTGAGAATGATAGCTGTCAGAGACCGGCGTGACGCGTTCATGCGGAAATTGATCGTCGTCGTGACCCAACGGCAACAATCGCACGCGATCACGCCCGCGCTTCAAGATGTGGCGGTTTGGCGTGCGCGGGCCTCAAGAACCAGCGCAACGCAGGCTTTGCGATCGGCCTTGCCGTTGGCATTTCGCGGCAGCATGTCGGCGAACAGGAACCGCTCGGGCACCGCCGCCATGCCGCCCAGGCGCATCAGTTCGACCTTGGCAGTGCTCAGCACTTCGGTCGTATCGGCGCCGGGATCGACCGACAGGAACGCGGTCAACCGATCCGGCCTGCCGTCCTGCGGCATCAGAAAGCTGATCGCATCGCGCACACCGGCGACGTTCATCATGGTGAAGTCGATCAACTGCGCATTCAGCTTGGTTCCCCCCAGATTGAACTGCTCGTTCTGCCGCCCGGTCACCACGAACTCGCCCTCACGGGTCCAGATCGCCAGATCGCCGGGATAGAACCAGCCATCGCGAAATGCCGCCGCCTCGGCCTCGGGGCTGTCGATATAGCCAGGCGCAAGGTAGGCGTTTCGCGCCCGAACGATGCCTTCCGTCCCCACCGGAACGGGTTGCTGGTTTTCATCGACAGTCTGAACCTCGACACCGGGATTCACGACCGTTTCATTGGCAATGCTGCCGTCATCCGCCAGGGTCTTGTGATTGCCAAGCAGGTTGTTGGTCTCGGTCGATCCGTAGTTGTTCCGCACCTCGTCGAACGATTGCAACAGATCGCGGGCCATTGCGTCAGATATCTGTCCGCCACCCAGTTGAATAATCGGCAGTTTTCTGGACAAGACCTTGCCTTCAAGGCTTTTCAAAGCTTGCGCGGGCGACCCGAAGATAAACCCGACATCGGACTTGACCCAGAAGTCCGGATCAAGGCTCCAGACAATCGTCGCTTTATGCAACAGGGCTGCCAGCAGACGGGTCTGAAGCGGAAACGCCGAAATCGTGAAAAGCCCCACAAATCCCATCCCCGGCCCGGTGAACACGCCCCCGGTTTCAGACAGGCGATCAGACATTGTCCGATAGCCAAGCCCCACCAGCTTGGGCGTTCCGGTCGTACCCGAGGTTGGCGCGATCATCCAGATATCCTCGGGCGTGCGGTACCCCGGAAACTGCGGCGGTTTGTTGCGGTCAAAGCTGGGCGGCGGCGCGGCCCAGGCCTCATCGACCAGCGTCGCGTTGCGCGCCAGACCGGCGTCGGCGGGATCGGTATGCGCAAAAAGGTCCACCAAAATGCGCCCCGACCCCAGGGTCGCACGCGTACCATAGACCCATCGCAGACCCAGAAGGGCCGAAGCAATCAGCGACGCCAGCACGATGACGATATCGTCGGACCGCACCGCCAGCGTCTGGCCCTGACGCAGACCGCGCGCCGACAGGTTCAGCGCAAAGCTGATCGCCATGTTCGCCAGTGTCTCGTAGGTCAGGCTGATATGTTCGTTGCGCAGCGCGATCAAATCGGGGCGCTCGACAGCGGCCTTCAGGATCGCGAACCCCACGTTCTTGTCTTGCACCATCCCTGCCCCCGTCTCGACAATCGCCTGCTGAACGCCTGGCCAGCAGTCGCGCAACGATAGGCAGCCCCGGCGCCGCTGACCAGAGCCCCAATCGGCACCTTTAGTCGGCATCTTCAGTCATCACCCTCAATCGTCGGGCTTGTCCGCGCCCGCCCCGGCCCGGGACGCTGCGGATGCCGGAACGGTGGTGCGCATCGCATAGGCGTCAAGCCGTCGGATCACCTCGTTGCCGCAGGGGCGCAGGGTTGTAGTGAGGGCGGGCACAAAGGCACCACCGGGCACAATCGCAAGCCGCCGCACCTCCGCTACGGCAACATTGCCGTCGCAGACCAATCCGGCCTGCCCGACCGTGGCCCTGCACCCGTACCATGCGACGCCGAAGCAGACGCGATGGCGTGCGCCGACAGACCCAAGTGCTGACAGAAGAAGGCCGGGAAACGCCACCGGGCCTATCTTCAGCGGACCGGCGATCACCCCACCCGGCAGGGTCGCATGATCGCTCAGAACAGCTCCAAGGTTGATCGGACACAGGGGGCGTGTTTTGGCACTGGTCCAGACACCCCCGACCAATTCGGGGCAAGGAACCGGGCGCGCGTCGCTGGCCCAAAGATCGACCAGCCCCAGCAC
>JBBKVJ010000174.1:0-2596 GCA_037968375.1 Paracoccaceae bacterium
CGGTGGCCTGATGGCCTATGGCCCGAGTCTCACGGCGAACTTTCGGCGTGCGGCAGCCTATGTCGACAAGATTCTCAAAGGCGCCAAGCCGGCCGACATGCCGGTCGAACAGCCCACCACGTTCGAACTGGTGATCAACCTGAAAGCCGCCAAGGCGCTGGGTATCACGATCCCGCAGGCGTTGTTGCTGCGCGCTGACGAGGTGATTCAATGAATCGGCGCCACGCTTTGCATTGCGCGATCGGTGCCGCTGTGGGGGCGGGTGCGCCGCTGCTCTGGGCACAAATGCCCGCCACCGGCTTGCGCCGCGTTGGCGTGCTGGCGCCCAGCACGCGCGAGAAAGAGGAGGTCACCCTCAAGCCCTTCTTCGACGAGATGCGCCGGCTCGGCTGGATCGAAGGGCAGACGCTTGTGTTTGACCGGGTCTATGCCGACGATCAGATGGCATTGCTGCCCCGGCTTGCGCTCGAGTTGGTGGCGCGCAAGCCGGACGTGATTTTTGCGCCGCCTACGCCGGCCGCAGTGGCGGCGAAGCAGGCCACCCAGACCATTCCAGTCGTCTTTCAGGCCGTGGCAGACCCGATGGGCAGCGGTCTGGTGGCAAGCCTCGCGCGGCCGGGCGGCAACGTGACGGGGATCAGCGGTGTGTTTGGCTCGCTCGTGCTCAAACGGGTGGAACTGCTGCGCGAGATTCTGCCCGGCGCGACGCGCCTCGGGTTTCTGGGCGACACCAACGATCGGCTCGCAAAACTGGACCAGCAGGTTATTGCACCGGTCGCCGCCGCGCTTGGCCTGACGATCATCGTTGCCGAAGCCGCGAACCCGGTTGAGTTTGAGGCTGCGCTTGCCAGACTGTTGACGGAGCGGGTCGACGCAATCTTGCCGGCCGGGACGGGTATCAACTTCTTCAACATGCGTGCGCGGCTGATTGAACTGGCGAGCCAAAAGCGTGTTCCGGTCATTGGCCATCTGCTGCCGGTAGCCCTGGCTGGCGCTCTTTTCACCTATGGCGCCTCGCTGGACGATCGCACCCGTCGTGCGGCCCAGTTGGTCGACCAGATTCTCAAGGGCGCCAAGCCAGCCGACCTGCCGGTCGAACAGCCGACCAAGTTCGAACTGGTGGTCAACCTGAAAGCCGCAAAAGCGCTGGGCATCACCGTCCCGCGAGCCTTGTTGTTGCGTGCAGACGAAGCAATTCAATGACTGGTCTGGGCACGACCCGACGGTCAGCCGCTGTTCGGCATAAGACCGCTTCCGCTGCAACCCTGTCCCAGACTTTTCCGCCGCCAAGGTCGGGAATGCGGACGGCACGCCGCGAACCGAGCGGCTGCTTTATGGATCCTCGGCAATAGAGGATTTTTTGCCGCCCGGAAGCTGACACCCGCGAGCACCCGCTTCTGGTCGAGACACGACGACTACTTTGAAGATCGGATTGCCCGTGAGCAGTCATTGCGACCGTGACTGCGGCGATCAGCGGATGTCGGCTTACAGGCGCCGAATTCGAAGGACGCTAAGACCTCTGTGGGTGGCGGTAGTGATCATTCGCGACTTGCGGATGCAGTCGTTCGGCCGGGAACCTGTCACGGTCATCCGGCAGAGGGCGCGAACGGCCGCTGTCGCCAACTCCCATTGGCTTAACGGCATCAGAGAAGTTCATGTTCCAAGGTAGACCGGACGTTAGCTCGGGAAACCGCCGCCGCCCGATATGAGTCGGTCTCGCTCTCCCTAGCAGCCGCCGACCCTTGGCGGCAATTCGGCGTATAGCGATACGTGTAGGCCCCGCCAGGCCGCGATGGATCGGATCGCCTCCGTACCCGTCGCACGCTCCGCTGTCTAAGACGCAAGACGGCCAACTCCCGACGCCGCCGACTGCCAGCTACTCTGACCAATGCCCCTCGGGCGCCACAGCCAGTCAACTAATCGTCACTTCTGTGGCATGCCTTAAGCAAGTCACGTCTGATCGACAACGTCTACCCTACCCGATGTACGTTACCCTGTGAAAACTCATCGCTGAAACGCCCGTTGTCGGCGGTTCAATCCCGGCGCGGGTCATGAACCTTCCGGCCTGACAAACTGCAAGTTGTGAGGCACACAACCGACAAAGTGCAATTCGATGGTTTATCCCGACTGCGGAGTGGCCGCCAGAAAGCCCGAGAAATGCCGGTCAGAGAGGATCGAAGTGCAACAAGATGGTTTAGTCCTGGTGCAAAGCAATGGTTAAAGTCGCAGGCTTCCTGGAAATGGTGGGCAAATTTTTGTTGGGCGGTGCCCAAATAGCTTCTAAAGCTCCCGTTGGCGATTGACTATCGACAGTCGACAACAGTCTCGGCTCAGGGAGCAGAAGCGCCAGCAGGGCGGGAATCTCGCTCGCGGGCAGAGGTCTGCCGAAAATATAGCCCTGCACCTCGGTGCATCCCTCGGCCCTGATTTGCATAAGCTGGTCATCCGTCTCGACACCTTCGGCCGTCGTGGATGCACCAAAGCTGCGCGCCAATCCACAAACAGCACGCACGATGGCTGCGCTGCCTTGACTTGTCGCAAGGTCGCGGATAAAGGATTTGTCGATCTTGATCTTGTCAAAAGGAAAACTGTGCAG
>JBBKVJ010000175.1:0-3904 GCA_037968375.1 Paracoccaceae bacterium
GGCCGAGGTCCGCGCGCGGCGGCTGGGGCTGAAGGCGGTCGAGCTGCAAAGTCGGGTCGAGTTGACCGACAACCACACCGCATTTGCCGCTCTCGGGTTTCAGGTTTCGGAAGAAACCGCGCATCCGGGTTTTGACCGCCCGACCTCGCTGACTTTTCACAAGGCGCTTTGAGCGCTGCAAGGGCTGCCCGCTTGTTCGAGACTAGGCAGCGGGCGGCGGCATCGGTATGGCTGACCGGGTGCCGCAACCGAAAGCTGCCCGCGATGATCCTTGCCCTGACGTTTCTTCTTGGTTTCCAGCTGGCCGGTGAGGTCACCGCCCGCACCTTGGGCCTGACTCTGCCGGGGCCGGTTCTGGGGATGGTGTTCCTGCTCATCGCTTTGGTCCTGATTCCGAGACTGGCGGCGCTGGTCCGCAGCGCGGCAGACGGCCTTTTGGCGCATCTGTCGCTGTTGTTCGTGCCTGCCGGTGTCGGCGTGGTCGGACATCTGGACCGCCTGGGCACCTCCGGCGGGCCGATCCTGCTGGCAATCGTGGTGTCGACGGTTCTGGCGATCGCGGTAGGCGCGCTGACCTTCGTGGGTGTCGCCCGTCTGACCGGGTCACGCGATGACTGACTTCGCCGAAATCTGGACCTATCTGGCGCGCGATCCGCTGTTATGGCTGGCGACGACGCTGGCTGCCTATGCCGTTGGCGACGCGTTGTTTCGCGCATCGGGGCGCAAGCCCATCGTCAATCCGGTATTGATCGCGGTGGTTTTCCTTGCGGGTCTGCTATGGGTCACGGCGACGCCCTACGCGGACTATTTCGAGGGCGCGCAGTTCGTGCATTTCATGCTGGGCCCGGCAACCGTCGCGCTGGCAGTGCCGCTGCATGCCAATCTGGCGCGGGTTCGCGCTACCTTGCTGCCAATTCTGGCCGCTCTCCTGGCAGGCGCCGTTACCGCCATCGGTTCGGCCCTGGGCATTGCCTGGGCGTTGGGTGTGCAGGGCGAGGCGCTGCTGTCGCTGGCGCCGAAAAGTGCCACCGCGCCTGTGGCCCTGGGAATATCAGAACAGATCGGCGGTTCGCCAACGCTGACCGCCGTTCTGGTGATCCTGACCGGGATCACCGGCGCGGTGGTGGCGACGCCCTTGCTGAACGCCTTGCGCATCCGCGACTGGCGCGCGCGCGGCTTTGCCACCGGCGTCGCGGCGCATGGCATCGGCACCGCCCGGGCGTTTCAGGTGAACGAGACGGCGGGTGCCTTTGCCGGTGTCGGCATGGGGTTGAACGCGGTCCTGACAGCACTGCTGGCACCTTTGGTGATCCGCGCGTTTCTGTGAGATTTGTGCCCCTGGGGATGGCGGAGCCTCCGGCGGGGATATTTGAGACCGAAAGAAGCTCAGGCGTTCTTTTGCCCCAGTGCGCGGGTCTCGGCCAGCGTCATGCCTGTCGAAAGCGCTTCGGGGTCAAGCTTCAGCTCGATCACGACGGGCAGGTCTGCCGCCTGGGCGCGGGCGAAGGCGGCCGCAAAGTCGGCCGTGGTCGTGACGGTTTCGCCGTGGCCGCCGTAAGCGCGTGCAAGGGCGGCGAAATCGGGATTGGCGAGGTCGGTGCCCGAAACGCGGCCCGGATAGGTTTTTTCCTGATGCATCCGGATCGTGCCGTAATGGCCGTTGTTGGCGACGATGGTGATGACATTGGCGCAGTGCTGACGGGCAGTCGACATCTCGTTCAGCGTCATCTGAAAGCAGCCGTCACCCGCAAGGCAGACGACCGCGCGGTCGGGGTGTTCCAGCTTGGCGGCGATGGCGGCGGGAAAACCGTAGCCCATACTGCCCGAGGTGGGCGCGACCTGCGTGCGGAACTGCTTGAAGCAAAAATAGCGGTGCAGGAAGGCGGCGTAATTGCCAGCACCATTGGTCAGGATCGCATCTTCGGGCAGATTGTCCGACAGCCAGCCGATGATGCGTTCCATCTTCACCGCGCCGGGGGTTTCTTTGGGGCGCTGCCAGGCCTCGTACTCGGCCCGTGCCGCCGTTGTCCAGGCGGCCCAGTGGCCAGGCCCGGCCTTACGCTCGGCCAGGGCTGCGATCACTTCAGGCGCAGGGGCGCAGATACCCGGATCGGGGCGGAACACACGGCCCAGCTCGTCCGGGTCGGGGTGAACATGGATGATGTGCGGCAGCGGGCCTGCGGGGTTCAAGAGCTCGTAGCCGCCGGTAGCAATGTCGCCAAGACGCGAACCGAGAACCAGAAGGAGGTCGGCCTCCTTCAGGCGCTGGGCAAGCTTGGGGTTCATGCCGACGCCCAGATCGCCAACATAGGAGGGCGAGCGATTGTCGAGGTGATCCTGCCGACGGAAAGGGACGGCAACGGGAAGGACACGCGCTTCGGCGAAACGGGCGAGGTCCTTTGCGGCCTTGGCGCTCCAGAGCGGGCCGCCTGCAATGACAAGCGGGCGCTGCGCGTAGTTGAGCGAGGCCTCGATGCCGCCCAGCGCATCCGAACGGCCGCTGTTCATCGCCAGGGTGGCGGCGGGCAGGTCGGGTGTATCGGCGATACCGCTCAGCATGTCCTCGGGCAGCGACAGGACCACCGGACCGGGGCGGCCCGACATCGCGGTATGGAACGCGCGGCAGACGTATTCGGGGATGCGCGCGGTGTCGTCGATCTCGGCGGCCCACTTCGCCAGCGGCGCGAACATGGCGCGGAAATCAACCTCTTGAAATGCTTCGCGGTCGCGGTGGCCGCGCGCGATCTGGCCGACGAAGAGGATCATCGGGGTGGAATCCTGGCGTGCGACATGGACCCCGGACGCGGCATTCGTGGCGCCGGGGCCACGGGTGACGAAGGCCACACCGGGACGGTTGGTCAGCTTGCCATGCGCCTCGGCCATCATCGCGGCGCCGCCTTCGTGGCGGCAGGTGATGTTCTCGATCCCGGCATCCAGAAAGCCGTCGAGTGCGGCGAGAAAGCTTTCGCCGGGAACCGAGAAAACCCGTGTGACGCCCTGAATAGCCAGTTGGTCCGCCAGTATCCGCCCGCCATGCCGCATTGCCATTGCCGCTGTCCCCAACTTGCGATCCCTGCGAACCGGGTTACATCGCTTTGGCGGGAAATGGAAAGGGACGCTGATGGCCGAGATGACGTTGCTGGGGATTTGCGGTTCGCTGCGCGCAGCATCGCTGAACCGCAAGCTGATGCTGGAGGCGGCGCGCGAGTTTGGCGGCCGGTTCGAAGACGGGAACATCCGGTTTCCGCTTTATGACGGCGATCTGGAGATGGGGCTTGGCGTGCCCGAGGCAGTGGTGAAGCTGGCAAGCAAGATCCGGGCCGCCGATGCGGTGATCCTGGTGACGCCGGAATACAACCAGAGCTTTTCCAGCCCGATGAAGAACGCCATCGACTGGCTGAGCCGGGTCAAGGGCAACCCATGGGCGAAAAAACCGGTGGCGATCCTGTCGGCGGCGGATGGGCGTGCGGGCGGGGCGCGGGCGCAATATGCGCTGCGGCTAGCGGTGAACAAGTTCCGGATGCGTCTCTTGACCGGGCCCGAGGTGATGGTGGCGAATGCGGGAGAAGCGTTCGACGAGGACGGTCGTCTGCTGGGCGAAGGCTATCGCAAGTTCCTGGCGGAGCTGATGGCCGATCTGCGCGCCGAGGTCGAGGCACACCCGGCGCGGTAACGGGGGCTGTCTGCCCCCATCGCCCGTTCCGGACGATCCCCCCGAACATATTTGGGCCAGAATGAAATGGTTCAGAAATTGTCTTCGACGCGAAAGCCGTCAGGGATGGTGTCATGGCCGTCGAGGATAAGATCGGCGAGCGTTTCGGCGACTTTCGGGGCGATCCCGAAGCCGATCTTGAAGCCGCCGTTGGCGATGTAGTGGCCGGGGCGGCCGGGCCAGTGCCCCAGC
>JBBKVJ010000176.1:0-7959 GCA_037968375.1 Paracoccaceae bacterium
GCCGCCGACCGCGCTTTGGGCAAGAGCGGCGTCGAGGATGACGATCGCGAGCCGACCCCGATGGACCGGTTTCGCGACGACCTGTCGCGCGTCGTGCCGACCGTCCGCCCCGACCGGGGCGACGGCTCCGACGACCGGGTTTCACCGCTGACCTTGAACCCCGACGACAGGACCGAAGATGGCGACAATAAGCGAAGCAAGGATGGTGGCAATGACAGCCCGCCACGCCGGCCCGAACGCAGTTCGGCAGAGGACATCGCCCCAGTTCAGCCGCGCGTTCTGACCCCCACAGGCGATCTGGACGTCGCTGGGCAATCCTCTGGCAACCGCTATCAGCGGCCGCAAACAGGCGTCACGGCAGCACTGTCGTTCCCCGATTTCGTGCAATCCGTCGCCCCCGCCGATCTGACCGAACTGTTGGAGACCGCCGCCGCCTATCTGGCGTTCCACGAACAGCGCAAACACTTCTCTCGGCCGCAGATCATGCGCAAGGTCGCGACTGTGGCTCCGGAAAACCGCTATTCGCGGGAAGAGGGCCTGCGCTCGTTCGGCGCACTCTTGCGGCAGGGCCGGATTCAAAAACTGAACCGGGGCCAGTTTACGATCCCTAAATCTTCGCGCTTTACGGATATCGGTAGTGGCGCGTCGCATTAAGCGCAGCCGCCGCCTGTAAAAGGTAAACGGTATCGGGGCGGGGGCGGCGCAGGCCTACTCCGCCCGTTTCCTGTCTGCCGCCTTATCCGGGTCGGCCTGCCCGACGCCGCGAAACACCAGGCGGAACGGCAGCGCCCAAATCACGCCCAGCGCCACATAGATCATGAGTTCAAGCCAGATCGACGGCCGGTCGAACAGGCTGACCACAAACACCGCCGCCGCGATGTAAAGCGGCAATCCGATCAGCAGGATCACCAGCGCCACCCGCCTGCGGGTCTTGTAAGTCAACGCCATCAGTCTGAGAACGGGTCGGTGACGAGGATCGTGTCGTCACGCTCGGGCGAGGTCGACAACAGTGCCACCGGGCACTGGATCAACTCTTCTATCCGGCGCACGTATTTGATCGCCGCACTCGGCAGATCGGCCCAGCTGCGCGCGCCAGCGGTGCTGTCGGACCAGCCTTCCAGCGTCTCGTAGACCGGCGTGACACGCGCCTGACGGTCGGCGGCGGTGGGCAGGTAATCCAGAGGTTCGCCGTCGATCTCATACCCGGTGCAGATTTTCAGCTCGTCGAACCCGTCCAGCACATCCAGCTTGGTCAGCGCGATGCCGTTGACGCCAGAGGTGGCGCAGGTCTGGCGCACCAGAACCGCATCGAACCAGCCGCAACGCCGCTTGCGGCCCGTGACGGTGCCAAACTCGTGGCCCCGTTCGCCAAGCCGCTGCCCGATATCGTCGTGCAACTCGGTCGGGAACGGGCCTTCGCCAACCCGTGTGGTGTAGGCCTTGACGATGCCAAGGACAAATTCGATGGCACCGGGGCCAAGACCGGTGCCGGTGGCGGCATGGCCCGCGATGACGTTCGACGAGGTCACGAACGGATAGGTGCCGAAATCGATGTCCAACAACGCGCCCTGCGCGCCTTCGAACAAAATCCGCTGCCCCGCCTTGCGCTTTTCGGCCAGCACCTTCCAGACCGGAGCGGCATAGCACAGGACCTGGGGCGCGATCTGCAGCAGGCTGGTCAGCAGCGCCGCGCGGTCCACCGGGTCCAGCCCCAGACCCCGGCGCAGCGCATCATGATGGACCAGCGCGCGGTCGATGCGCAGTTCCAGCGTCGGGCGGTCGGCAAGGTCGGCGACGCGGATCACCCGGCGACCGACCTTGTCCTCATAGGCCGGGCCGATGCCGCGCCCGGTGGTGCCGATCTTGGCCAAGCTGTTCTGCGCTTCGCGGGCACGGTCAAGTTCGCCGTGGAACGGCAGGATCAGGGCCGCGTTTTCGGCTATCATCAGCGTCTCGGGCGTAATCTCGACACCCTGTCCCGCCAGCTTTTCGATCTCGGCGACCAGGTGCCACGGGTCCAGCACCACGCCGTTGCCGATCACCGACAGCTTGCCACCGCGCACCACGCCCGAGGGCAGCAGCGACAGCTTGTAGACCTTGCCATCGATAACGATGGTGTGGCCGGCATTGTGACCGCCCTGAAAGCGCGCGATCACGTCGGCGCGTTCCGACAGCCAGTCGACGATCTTGCCCTTCCCCTCGTCACCCCACTGGGCACCTACGACAACGACATTGGCCACTTTGCGATGCTCCCTCGAGAAATTCCGGCGTTCTCCTATAGCCGCCCCTGCCCGCCGACGGAACCGCTATTTCGGCGGACGACTGGACAGTCCGCCCCGGCCCGCGTTACTGAGCGGAAAAATTCCGGAGTGCGATATGGGTTTTCTTCTGCGCTGGGTGTTCGCTTTCGTGCTGTTGGCGGTGACCTTCAATCCGACCGACTGGAACTACATCCGCTGGGCCAGCATCAGCTGGGACGACCAGACCTCGGTGGTGTTCCTTGTCGGGCTGGTCCTCTTGATCGCCTATGTGATCTACCTGCGCGCCACCTTCCGCTCGATCGGGGCGGTGGGCATGGTGCTGGTGGCCGCCCTTGTCGGCGCCCTGGCCTGGGTGCTGATCGACTGGGGCGTCCTGACGCTGGAAAACCGCGGCCTTAACCTGTGGCTGGCGATTTTTGCGCTGTCGGTAGTGCTGGGCATCGGGCTGAGCTGGAGCATCGTGCGCCGCCGCCTGTCGGGTCAGGTCGACATGGACGATGTGGATGAATGAGAGGGTTGCAGGCTCGCGCCCGAGGCCCTAGATAGCGGCAAACCTCGGAAAGCCTGACACTCATGGAAAACGTCGTCCTTGTCATCCATCTGATCCTGTCGCTGACGCTGATCGGCGTGGTGCTGCTGCAGCGCTCGGAAGGCAGCGCGCTGTTGAGCGGTGGCGGCAACATGTCAGGGCGGGGGTCGATCTCGCCTTTGGGCAAGATTACCTGGGTGCTGGCGATCGCCTTCATCGCAACCTCGATCGCGCTGACGATCATCGCGGCGCAAAATTCGGCCGGAGCATCGGTTGTCGACCGGCTGGGCACGCAGGCGCCTGCAGCGGCGGAGGCACCGCTGTTGCCCGCAGGTGAAGATCTGCTGCCGCCCGGCGCAGGCGAGGCGCCGCCGCGCGCGGACTGATTGCTGGCCGATTGAAGCCCGAGCAACTGCGGCCCTACTACCAGTCATTGCAGCGTCGATAACTTTGCAAACATCATCTTGCGGTGCGGTTGCCTCTCGACGCCGAATCCTCTATATCTCAAACCCCGTGATGCTGTGGTCCTGACGGCCCTCGGCGCGCACCAGAAAATGCGATGATCACGGGAGTTTCTTCGTATGGCGCGGTATGTCTTTATCACCGGCGGAGTGGTGTCTTCGCTGGGAAAGGGTCTGGCCTCGGCGGCCCTTGGCGCATTGTTGCAGGCGCGCGGGTTCTCGGTGCGGCTGCGCAAGCTTGACCCCTACCTGAACGTCGATCCCGGCACGATGAGTCCGTTCGAACATGGCGAGGTTTTCGTCACTGACGACGGTGCGGAGACTGACCTCGACCTTGGCCATTACGAGCGTTTCACCGGCGTCGCGGCGCGCAATACCGATTCAATCTCGTCGGGGCGGGTCTATTCCAACGTGCTGGAAAAAGAACGGCGTGGCGATTATCTGGGAAAGACGATCCAGGTGATCCCGCACGTCACCAACGAGATCAAGGATTTCCTGGCCATCGGCGAGGATGAGGTCGATTTCATGCTTTGCGAGATCGGCGGCACGGTGGGCGATATCGAAGGCCTGCCGTTCTTCGAGGCGATCCGCCAGTTTGCCCAGGACCGCCCGCGCGGCCAGTGCATCTTCATGCATCTGACCCTTTTGCCCTACATCACCGCCTCGGGCGAGTTGAAGACCAAGCCTACCCAGCATTCGGTCAAGGAATTGCGCGCCATCGGTATTGCGCCTGATATTCTGGTCTGCCGGTCGGAACATCCGATCCCGGAAAAGGAACGCGAGAAGATCGCGCTCTTTTGCAATGTCCGGAAAGATGCGGTGATCGCGGCACCTGATCTGCCTACGATCTACGAGGCACCGCTTGCCTACCACCGCGAGGGCCTCGATCAGGCGGTTCTGGACGCCTTCATGATCTCGCCCGCGCCGCGCCCCGACATGCGCCGCTGGGAGGATGTGATGGACCGGCTGGAGAACGCCGAAGGCCTGATCCGCGTCGCCATCGTCGGCAAATACACCCAGCTTGAGGATGCCTACAAGAGCATCGCCGAGGCGCTGACCCATGGCGGTATGGCCAATCGTGTCCGGGTTAAGGCCGAATGGATCGACAGCGAGATCTTCGATGGCGAGGATCCCGCCCCGCATCTGGAGGGCTTTCATGCGATCCTGGTGCCCGGCGGCTTTGGCGAACGCGGCACCGAGGGCAAGATCAAGGCGGCGAAATTCGCCCGTGAAAAGGGCGTGCCCTATCTTGGCATCTGTCTTGGCATGCAGATGGCGGTGATCGAGGCCAGCCGCAATCTGGCGGGCCTCAAGGATGCCGGGTCGGAGGAATTCGACCACGAGGCCGGCAAGAAACGCTTCACGCCGGTGGTCTATCACCTCAAGGAATGGGTGCAGGGGAATCAGACCGTGGCGCGCAAGCATGACGACGACAAGGGCGGCACGATGCGGCTGGGGGCTTATACCGCCGTCCTGACGCCGGGGTCGAAAGTGGCCGAAATCTATGGCTCGACCACCATCGAAGAGCGCCACCGCCACCGCTATGAGGTGGACATCAAATACCGCGACAAGCTTGAGGCCTGCGGCCTGTCGTTTTCCGGCATGTCGCCGGACGGCCGACTGCCCGAGATCGTCGAGATCGGAAGCCACCCCTGGTATATCGGCGTTCAGTTCCACCCCGAGCTGAAGTCGAAACCTTTCGCGCCGCATCCGCTGTTCGCCGATTTCGTGCGCGCCGCGAAAGAGGTCAGCCGGTTGGTGTGACCCCGATGCGGCCACGAAAAAGGGCCCGCACGCAGCGGGCCCTCTCGTTCGATTGTCGTCTGAAAGTTCAGCCGTCGTAGTCGGGCAGCGCCTTCAGCTCGTCCTTGGTCGCCGAAACGTAGACACGCAGTTCGGTGCCATCGTTCTGACGCAGGATGTCGAGCTTGTTCATGTCCAGCGCAACCGGCTTTTCGCCGATGCCGAGGAAACCGCCGACATCGACAACCGCCTGCGACAGCTTGCCGTCGTCAGTCAGCAGCAGTTTGGAGACTTCGCCGATCCACTCGTCGTTGGCGTCATAAACACGCGTTCCCGTCAGCATTTCGGTGGTCAGCGTCTCGCGCTCGGCCGAAGCATAGCCTTCACGCTCGAACAGCGGACGGTCCATCGCCATCTCGGTCCCGGTCGCCGTGGTGGCCGGTTCGGTTGTGACGTTGGCAGTCTGCTGGGTGGTATGCTGCTCGGTGGTCACCGTCGCATTGGTATCGGCCGAAGCCATCCGGTCGACATTACGCTCGTAGGCGGGCGCATCGTCGAGGCTGGCACGCGGCGCGTTGACGACGAGGAAGAAGTCACCCTCGTTGTCGGCGGTCTCGCCATCCGACACGAACTTGACGGCGTTCATGTCGACGGCGACGCGACGTTCGCCCATTCCGAGGAAACCACCGATGTCCAGAAGCACGGCTTCGACCTGACCGTCACGCGACAGGATCACGTCGTTGATTTCGCCGATGTCGTTCCAGTCCTGCTGGATGCCCATCGACTCGTCGCCGCCGTATTCGGCTTCGGTCGTGTAGACGCGCATTCCGATGAATTCGGAGGCATGGATTTCCATCGGATCGGCTTCGGTCCGGAAGGTCGAGTTCATATGCGCTTCGGCATTGGCCACAACGACCGACGCTGCGAAGATCGCAGTCGAAAGCATGAGATTTTTCATGAGTAAGCTCCTTAGAGTTCCGCAATCTGTGCGACCATTCGCACTTGCCGGACAAACGAACTGACGCTCCCAAAGTTCCGGTTTATTTTCACGGATTTGCAGAAATCGGCTGGAATCTGCCAATATGAAATAACGTTCTTCGCAACCCTGGCGTGCGAAACCTGTAGGCCTGCAATTTCTTCCGTCCTGCCCGTCCAACCGCAAAAGGTTGAGTTCGCGCACGATTCCGGGAACACTTGCCAGATCAGCCGCGACCGACTGCAAAGGACTAACCAATGCCCAAAGGTTATCTGATCGCCCATATCAGGGTGCATGACAAGGTTCGCTTCGAAGAGTTCAAGGCGCTCTCCGGTCCGGTCATCAGGGAATATGGTGGCCGCGTCCTGGCGCGGAACCCGAACCCGGAATGCCGCGAAGGCGATCCCGGCGGTCTGACCATCGTGATCGAGTTCGATAGCCTCGATCAGGCGCGCGCCTTCTACGAGTCTGACGGCTACACCACCGCCCGCAAGGTCCGTGAAACCGCCGCCGAGACCGATCTGATGCTGGTCGAAGGGCTATGACAGAAAAGGCGGGCCACGAGATGCCCAAAGGCTACTGGATCGCCCATGTCGATGTCCGCGACGCGGAGGCCTATCAGCGCTACCGCGAGGCCAATGCCGCACCCTTCGCCAAATTCGGCGCGCGGTTCCTGACCCGTGGCGGGGCGCGGGTGGTCAAGGAGGGCACCGCCAGGCCACGCAGTGTGGTGATCGAATTTCCAAGCTACCGGGCCGCGCTGGACTGCTACGACAGTCCGGAATATCAGGCCGCCAAGGCGCTGCGGGATCCGGTGTCAGAAGGCGATCTGGTGATTGCCGAGGGCTGGGAAGGCTGAGCCTTCAGAACCCGAAGCTCATCCGCCGCGTGATCATCAGCGAGGCATTGCCCTGGGTCCGGGACTGCACGATTGGGCTGTCGCCCGCGTCGCCCATCAGGCGCGAATAGCCTACGGTGCCCTTCAGGCCCCAGGTCTCATCAAAGCGGTAGTGCATGCCCAGCTGCACTCCGGCGCTGACCAGACCGCCACCGGCATCATAGGCGTCAAAGTCGCTGGCAAGCGCCTCGGCGTCGCTGACGCTGAAATAGGTGTCGACGTATTTGTCGGATCCCATCACAAAGCGCGGCCCGGCAGTCAGCGTCAGCTTGTCGTTCACATTGACCACCGCATCGGCGCCCAGATCGGCGACCAGCGCCTGGTGCCCGGTGACGCCATAGCGCAGGTTGGCGAAGGCGCGGTAGCCCGGCCCGGTGTAGTTCAGGCCAAGGCCCAGTTCGACCGATGTGTCGATATCCTCAAGGCCGTCCAGCTCGGGATAGCTTTCTGACTTACGCGCGCCGACGATGTTGAACGAGCCGCCAAGGCGGAACCCCTCACGCCCGGTGCCCGGGGTCGGGCTGCCAAAGGTGATGCCGCCCATCGACAGGTACTGCACCGAAACGCTGCCGGTCGGGCCGACCTTGTAGTCGTCCGATCCGAAGTATTCCGGGCCCACGCTGGCACCCAGACCGAAGGTCAGAATCGCCTCCGATTCGGCCAGCGCCGTGGTCGGCAGAAGGGCGGCAAGGGCTGCTGCGAAAAGGCGCGCGCGGATCATGGGCGATCTCCGGGTCATGAAACTGTCCGGGTGCAGTGTCCGGAGGGGTTTGCATCTATTCATTCGGTCAGGAATGCAAGGCTCATCCCCGGATTGCACCCGATCGTGAGCGGATGTGGCGGCAGTGCATCGGTCGGACAGGCACCTCGCCCCTTTCGCGCGCCGCGCGCCCGGCCTATATCTCGGCCATGTTCGCAGATCTTCTCCGCCGCCTCACCGCCCCCGACACCACGCCGCTGCCCGAACTGGACCAGCACCGGGCGCTGGCCGCCCTTCTGGTGCGCGTGGCCCGTGCCGATGGCACCTTTGCCGAGGCCGAGGCGGCGCGGATCGACCGCCTGCTGATCGCCCGCTTTGGCCTGTCGCCGTC
>JBBKVJ010000177.1:0-29067 GCA_037968375.1 Paracoccaceae bacterium
TCGGAGTACCTATGGCCAGGCCGGTTTCACGAGCGACTTCACATCTCAACGCGTCAATACGCCCGTATTGTGCGGGACTGGGTTTCGTCGATTGGGTTGGAAGTGGCCGCCTATGGCACCCATTCGATGCGACGGACGAAGGTCACCCAGATTTACAAGAAGACCGGCAACCTACGTGCTGTTCAATTGTTGTTGGGTCATACGAAGATGGACAGCACTGTCCGGTACCTTGGCGTGGAACTGGAAGACGCCTTGGCGATTGCAGAGGCCATTGAAATATAAGCCTTTGGGCCGTTCGACGTGACGGCCCGGAGCCGACATTCGCCACGTTTAAGCTTTGCCGCATTGCAGCTAGACAAACCGGACCTTCGCCGCGGACGGATAGTCTGAGGATACTGATTTGCGTTGCGCTCAGTGGAGGGGCCCGTCGGGTCACTGTCCAGCATCCAGATCATTTGACGCTGCAAGCCGCGTGAGGTAGCCGAAACACTGGCTGCAGGGTGTTCTTCGCATGCGGAAAAGATCTTCTTGGCAACACTGCTGCTCGCCGTAGGCTACGCTGGCTACGACGCCTATCGGCACGCAGTCTTCGATAGGCCATCCGATCTGCCGACAGGCGCTTGAACGATCGCAGTTCGGAGCGGGTTCCGTGCTATTGTGATTGCAGTGAGCTACTCCCCATTCGTTGGACGGTTTCTGGCGTGATTTAAGCTATTCTTTGCATCTGCTGACCGGGGTTGGTTGTTTCATTTCCACGCCAATAAACCACGGCAGGTGGCTTACCACCAAGCGCGGAATGTGGGCGTTTGTGATTATAGAACTCCATCCATTTTTGATCCCTTCTTTGGCCTCTGATCCGGTCTCCCAGGCGTGCAGGTAGACGCATTCATATTTAAGGGAACGCCACAGCCGCTCGACGAAGATGTTATCGAGGAACCGGCCTTTGCCGTCCATCGAGGTGCGGACGCCGGATCGGCGCAACCGGTCTGTCCAGGCGAAGGACGTGAACTGGCTGCCTTGGTCGGTGTTCATTATCCTTGGCGGACCGAACTTGTGGATTGCCTCGTTCAGCGCCTCGACGCAGAAGTCCGCCTCCAGCGTGTTGGAGATGCGCCATGCCAGAACTCTTCGCGTGTGCCAATCCATGATGGCCACCAGATAGAGGAACCCGCGCCGCATCGGCAGGTAGGTGATATCTGCGCACCAGACTTGATTGGAGCGATCCACGCGCAGACCGCGCAGCAGATACGGGTAAATCTTGTGGCTCTTGGCGGCCTTGCTGGTGTTGGGCTTCTGGTAGATCGGCATGAGGCCCATCAAGCGCATCAGCCTACGAATGCGCTTCTCATTCACCAGACGGCCTTCGTTGCGCAAATACCAGGTCATCTGGCGCACGCCATAAAACGGTGTCTCCAAAAACTGCTTGTCGATCTGACGCATCAGGCCGAGGTTCAACTCGCTCTCGCCTTTCGGCTCATAGTAAAAAGACGATCGCGAGATCGACAGCAAAGCGCATTGCTTGCGGACTGATAGGCCCAGCAGCGTCGGCTCAATCATCTTGCGCCTCACTTGCCGGTCCAGGGATTGAGCTTTCTGGCCAAAATATCGTTGGCGACGGCCAACTCCCCAATCTTGGCATGCAGGTCCTTCGCCTGCTCTTCATCGACTTCCACAATCTTCCGGCTGCCGCGCTCGAACACGCCTGACGCGCCCTCAAGTAATCCCCGTTTCCATTGATGGTTCATCGTCGGATGCACGCCAAACCGACTAGCCAACTCGCTGACCGGCGCCTCGCCTTTCTACGCTTCCAGCGCGACCTTGGCCTTAAACTTTGGGTGATGTTGCTTCCGTTTCGAAATTATCGATCTCCTTCGTGTTGAAGATCAACAGACAGCAAATCGTAGCTTACGTCAGTGTCCGATTTTCGGGGGGTAGCTCAGTAAGCATTGGCACCCCACCTGCGGCCCAAAACGCGGAATAGTCAGGGTAGCCCGGTCGAAACATGCTCGCCCGCACGGTTGTGCTGAACCCGATAGGGCAACCGCACGCGGGTCTACAGTATGGCCCAACCTGAACGCCAAAATCCCATCATCAGCGGCACAAGTGGCCTCATCAGTCGCGCGTAGGATCGCAAAGCTGTCATCCACCGCTGCTGCTGAGGACTGCCTGTCTCGAATGCCGGAACCGGCGTTTGAAGGGGCTTATCGCCCTCATTCGCCCCCAATTTCAGCGATTGAGACCCTGTGTCCGAAAGTATGGTCGCTAACATCGCCTTGTTGGCGCTAACAGCCTGCATTTCTGTTTTCCAAGGCAGAATCCTTCCTATATTGCCATCGTAAGGTTGCGGCGTCAGCACAACAGCGGGGAAAATTCCATGCACCACGGCAGAGTGAACGCGGACTTTACCCTCCAGCATCAGGGTATTTCGTCCGGCGATGACGTCTATTACAACCTGGTCGAACCCGATCTGATTGGCATGGCTTTGGCGCGTAAGGAAGGCACGCTCGGTCAGGGCGGGTCGCTTCTGGTCGAGACCGGCAAGTTCACCGGACGCTCACCCAATGACAAGCATGTCGTCGTCACGCCCCAGACCGAAGGCAAGATCTGGTGGGACGCCAACGCTCGGATGGAACCGCAGGCGTTCGACCAGCTCTACGACGACATGCTGGGCCATACCGCCGACAAGCAACTGTTCGTGCAGGACCTGTTCGCGGGCGCCGATCCGGAACACCGCATCAAGGTTCGGGTCGTCTCGGAACTGGTCTGGCACAACCTGTTCATCCGTCATCTGCTGATCCGGCCCGAAAGATCGGACCTGGACAGCTTTGTGGCTGACTTTACCATCATCAACCTGCCCAGCTTTCGTGCAGATCCCAAGCGTCATGGATGTCGCAGCGAGACGGTCATTGCGATCAATTTCGACAAGCGCATCATCTTGATCGGCGGCACCGAATACGCTGGCGAAAACAAGAAGTCGGTGTTCACGATCCTGAATTATCTGCTGCCGCAAAAGGGCGTGATGCCGATGCATTGCTCGGCCAACCACGCCGTCGACAACCCTGCGGATGCGGCGGTTTTTTTCGGGCTTTCCGGCACCGGGAAAACAACGCTTTCGGCCGATCCGAACCGGATTCTCGTCGGTGACGACGAACATGGTTGGTCGGACCGCGGCACCTTCAACTTCGAAGGCGGCTGCTACGCCAAGACGATCAATCTGTCCGCCGAGGCCGAGCCAGAGATCTACGCGGCGACATTCAAGTTTGCGACTGTCGTCGAGAACATGGTTTTTGACGAAGAAACCAAAACGCTGGATTTCGCCGACGACAGTCTGACCGCAAACATGCGTTCGGCGTATCCGATGCACTACATCTCGAATTCGTCGAAATCCGGACTGGCCGGCCACCCGAAGAATATCGTCATGCTGACTTGTGACGCGTTCGGCGTTCTGCCGCCGATCGCCAGGCTGACGCCAGCGCAGGCCATGTACCACTTCCTGTCCGGTTTCACCTCGAAGGTGGCCGGCACCGAGCGTGGCGTGACCGAACCCGAGCCGACCTTCTCGACCTGCTTCGGCGCACCCTTCCTGCCGCTCCATCCAGAAGTTTACGGCCGGCTTCTGCAGACCAAGATTGCGACCTATGGCGCGACCTGCTGGCTGGTCAACACCGGCTGGACCGGCGGTGCATATGGCACCGGGGCCCGGATGCCGATCCAGGCGACGCGGGCGCTGCTTAACGCCGCGCTCGACGGCACCCTCAACGACAGAACCTTCCGCAAGGACCCGAATTTCGGCTTCGAAGTGCCGGTGACCGTCCCCGGGGTCGATGCGGCCTTGCTTGATCCGCGCGGCACCTGGAAGGACGCGACCGCCTACGACGTGGCCGCAAGAAAGCTGGTGGGCATGTTTGCCAAGAACTTCGAGAAGTTCCTGCCCAACATCGATGCTGACGTGCGCTCTGTTCTGGTCGGATAACGGCAACTGCCGTTCGAATTCGCAGTAGTAACGCGATGCCACCAAGCTGCTCAGCGATGGCGCCCGGTGCCGTCCAGCACCTCGATATCGGCGATCCTCATGGCGTGAAGCGCGCAGCGCGGCGATCCGCGCCAGATGGCATCGGGTCCTACGCCGATGGTCGGCAATCCGGCGGCGGTGGCCGAGATGATCCCCGCCGGTGCGTCTTCCACGGCGATGACCTGATGCGCCCCAAGCCCCAGCCGTGCCACGACTTCGACATAGGGTGCCTTGTCGGGCTTGCCGCGCGGCAGGGTGGCAGCCGAGACGCTGAGTTCGACGATGCCGCCGAGCGACATCAGATCAAGGCTGGCGGCAATCGCCGTCAGTGGCGCCGACGAGCATATCGCGACGCGAAATCCCGCCCGGTGAAGCGCCCGCACCAATTCTGCGGCGCCCGCAATAGGCTCGGCCTTTGCGTCATAGCCCTGCAAGGCAAGCGTTTCGATCTCGGCCGCCACGGCCCGCGCGGATTCGGGATCGGCAATTCCAAGAGCCTCGGTCACGAAGGCGCCAAGGCTTCTGCCGACGTAGCGGTGCAGCATTTTCGCGCCGACCTCGATACCATGCGCGGCGGCAACCGCCGTCTTTGCGGCCGCCCAGACCGGTTCGGACTGGATCAGCGTCCCGTCCAGATCAAATGCGAAGGCCTTTGTGCCAGTGAGATCCAGCATTTCGCTACCGGAACGGAGGTGCATCGGGATATCCTTGGCAGTGAACCGCCCGCGAGGGCCTGTAGACGAAAGAGCGGCAGTATGAACATGGCAGAGCGGGCGGCAAGGGCCGCAAAGATTGCGGCGGATGCGGGCGCGCTGGCGCTGGGGTTCTTTTCCGATCAGGACAGGTTGAGGGTTGAGAAGAAGGGCCATCAGGATTTCGTCTCGCAGGCCGACCGCGAGGTCGAGCTGTTCGTGCGCGCCGCCCTGGCCAAAAGCTTTCCCGACGATGCGGTTCTGGGCGAGGAACATGCGCCGACGCCCGGAACCTCGGGGTTCACCTGGGTGATCGACCCGATCGACGGCACCACGAATTTCATCAACGGCATTCCGGCCTGGACGGTGGTTCTGGCCGGGGTGCAGGGCGGCAGAACCGAGATCGGCGTGATCCACGACCCCTGCCATGCCGAGGCCTTTATCGGGCAGCGCGGCCAGGGCGCCACGCTGAACGGGCGCAGGCTGGCGCTGTCGGATACGCGCACGATATCCGAGGGCAGTACCGGCGTCGGCTATTCCAACCGCACCGACAGCAAGAACGTAGGCCGCCTGGTGAACGCGCTGATCGCCGAGGGTGGGGTGTTCTATCGCAACGCCTCGGGCGCGCTATCGCTGGCCTATGTCGCGGCGGGGCGGCTACTGGGCTATGCCGAGGATCACATGAACGCATGGGATTGTCTGGCCGGTCAGCTTTTGGTGGCCGAGGCGGGCGGCTGTGTCGAGGTGCAGGATGCCGACCAGATGATGGCCAAAGGCGGCCGGGTGATTGTCGGGACCGAGGCGGTTTTTCCCGATCTCCTGCGCCTCGCCGAGGCCGCCTTCATCGACTGAAGTGGTTTGCGGTTGATTGAAACCGCTCACCCTGATGCCTCGGCAAAAGACACTCAGGCGCACCAGAGGGCAGCGGATGTCCGCGGGACGCCGCTGCAACACCTGAGGTCGCCGCTTTATGGCCAAGCATCTCCTACCTCAATCGTCGCACCGACGTTACCCTGGCGGCTGCCCACCGGGGCGGTCAGCCGCCGCCCGGCGGCGCATTCGCGCCTTTACTCCGGGCGCGGGCCTGAATCAGGTGATTACCTTGCGAGCCTGTGATCCGGCGAGCGTCCCGTCCTAGCCGCGCGGCAGCAGGACCGGGCCGGTCGCCGCCAGCCCGACCGTCACGCCCTGACCGATCTGCAGTGGGTGCTCGACATCCTCCAAGACCGCGAACAGCGTGCCGAACGCGGCCTGCAACGTGTATTCCATGCGGCTGCCAACATAGGTCGCCTTGGCCACCTCGGCGGGAAACCCCTGCCCCGTATCAAGTGTCACCCGCGATGGGCGCACCGCCAGCGTCGCCTTGCCCGGCGCCATGCCGCGTGACGGCAGACGGTGGCGATAGGGGCCGATCTCGATCTCGGCCACCTCGCCTGTCACCGCGACGATCTGGCAGGGGATGAGATTGGCCTCGCCGATGAAATCGGCCACGAAGCGGTCAACGGGTGTCTCATACAACTCGCGCGGGGTGCCGATCTGGGCGATCTGGGCGTTGCGCATCACCACGATCTGGTCGGACACCGCCAGCGCCTCTTCCTGATCGTGAGTAACATAGACCACCGTCAGCCCGAGATTTTGCTGAATTTCGCGAATCTCTTCACGGACCTGACGTCGCAGCTTGGCGTCGAGGTTCGACAAGGGTTCATCGAACAAAAGAACCTGCGGTTCCAGGACCAGCGCACGCGCCACCGCGACACGCTGTTGCTGGCCGCCCGAAAGCTCGCTTGGCAGGCGCGCGCCGTAGCCCGTCAGGCCGACCAGCTCCAACCCCGCCGTCGCCCGCTCGGCCGCTTCCGCCTTCTTGAAGCCGGAGAATGTCAGGCCATAGGAGACGTTTTCAAGCACCGTCATATGCGGAAACAGCGCGTAGGACTGGAACACCATCGACACGTCGCGGTCGGTGGCGGGCAGTTTGGTCACATCACGGTCGCCGATCAGAATTTGGCCGGTTGTCGCCATCTCGAGCCCGGCGATCATCCGCAGCATCGTGGTCTTGCCGCAGCCCGAAGGCCCGAGGATGGTGAACAGCTGGCCCGACGTCACCTCAAGGCTGACGTCATCCACAGCCACCACATCGGCGCCAAAGACCTTGCTGACATTGCGGAAGGTCACTGGCGCGGCCTTGCTGCTGATCACTGGCTTCACCATGCGCTAATCTCCCGCGTCCACTTCCATTCGCCGCCCGATCCGGGTCTTGCCAACCAACACCTGCAACAGCCCGACAGCGGCCAGCATCACGAAGATCAGCGTTGTCGAATAGGCAATGGCCAGCCCGTAATCGTTATTCTCGACCCGCCCGATGATATAGCTGGTCGCCATGTCGTATCTGGCCGAAACCAAGAAAATCACCGCCGAGATCGCCGTCATCGCCCGCACGAAACTGTAGACCAGTGCCGCCAGGATCGCCGGCCGCAGAAGCGGCAGGATCACCTTGCGGAAGGTTTGCCAGCTGTTGGCGCCCAACGTCAGCGAGCTTTCGTCAAGCGACTTGTCCAGTTGTGACATCGAGGCGATGCCCGCGCGCACGCCGACCGGCATGTTGCGGAAGATGAAGCTGACGACCAGGATGATGCCGGTTCCGGTCAGCTCGATCGGCGGCACGTTGAAGGCCAGAATATAGCTGACCCCGATCACCGTGCCGGGACTCGCGAAGGACAGCATGGTACCGAACTCGAAGGCATTCTTGCCGGCGAAACTCTGCCGCGTCAGCAGGTAGGCGGTGACCAGCCCGACGGCGGCGGTCAGCGGTGCGGCGATGGCGGATATCTTGATTGTGGTCCAGAAACTGTCCCAGGCCGAGCCGGTCCACAACACGCCGTTGTCGGTCATCTTCACCGAAAAGGCGGTGATATAATGCTTGAAGGTCAGCGTGTTGTTCACCCCCCACAGCTCGACCAGACTGCCGTAAAGGATCATCCCGTAGACCACCAGGGTGAACCCGCCCCAGATCGCGGCGATGGCAAAGACCGGCAATTTCAGCCGCCGTGGCATCAGCGGATGGACACCCGCATCGCCCTTGCCGGTCACCGTGGTGTAGCTTTTCCGCCCCAGCCAGAAGCGCTGCGCGTAAAACGCCCCCAAAGTGAAACACAGCAGCACCATCGCCAGCACCGCCGCGCGGCCCTGATCGTATTGCGCGCCGACGATGGCAAAGAAAATCTCGGTCGAGAGCACATCGAAATTGCCGCCCAGCACCAGGGGATTGCCGAAATCCGCCATGCTTTCGATGAAGCCCAGCAAAAACGCATTGGCCAGCCCCGGCCGGATCAGCGGCAGGGTCACGGTGCGGAACACCTGCCAGCGGTTGGCGCGCAGCGTCTGCGCCGCCTCCTCCATCGACGGGCTGACGCCTTCGACGACCCCGATCAGCACCAGGAAGGCAATCGGCGTGAAGGCCAGGACCTGTGCCACCAGAATGCCGGGCAGACCATAAAGCCAGCGCGTCGGCTGCACACCGAACACTTCGGCCACGAACTTGGTCACCGAGCCCGAAAGACCGAAGAGCAGGATCAGCGCGAGGCCGATCACGAAAGGCGGGGTGATGATCGGCAACACCGTCAGCGCCCGCAACAGGCGCTTGTGGCGGAACCCCGAGCGGGTCACGACAAGCGCGAAGACGAGGCCCAGCAGCGTCGTCGCGACGCCCACCAGCACCGCCAGAAATAGCGAATTCCACGCCGCGCCGCAGCCGCTGTAGCCGGTGATGCAGCGCACCCCCCAAAGCCGGTCGTCGAACAGTTTCGAGGCAAAGACCGACGCCGAATAGCCGCCGTCGCGAGTGACAAAGGCCGCCGTCAGCATCTTGGCGATCGGGAAGAAGACGAAGGTGGCGACGATCACGATCACCCCGCCGATGGCGCCGGTAACGAAGACATCGCCATTGATCGCACCGCGCGCCGCGATGCCCTGGGTGAAGAGAAACAGGAACGCACTGGCCAGCACCATCGCGCCATAACCCATGCCGTACTGGCGATCACCCAAGGCGCCGAACAGCGCCTCGGCCCAGGTGAAATTCCAGCCCCTCAGGCCGATGCCAAAGCCCTGCGCGATCAGCCAGGAAAAGCCGAATGCGCCCGCCAGGATCAGCACCTTGGCAAAAATCGGATCGGTCTTGCGGCGGCGCACGACCAGCCAGGGCAACAGCAGCGGCAAAAGCATCGGCGCCAGCCACAGCTTTTCGCCCTGACCGATCAGGAACGCAGCGGGCGCGTAGTCGGGATCAAACGGATAGCCATCGGTCAGCCATTCGAAGCGGAAAAAGCCGTCTTCGATGCCATACCAGGGCAGCACAAAAAACCCGACCCATCCGGCGACGATCCAGAAGATCAGCACCGGATGGGCAAGCGTCTCGCTCTTGACCTGTCGCAACGTTTACTGCGGCAGCGTCGAGACGTCTTCGTCCCATTTCTGCAAGAGACGCACACGCTCGTCGCTCGAGCCATACTTGGTGAAATCGTAATCGATCAGCTTGATCGACGCGAGATCTGGCGCCGAGGGCGAGGTTTCCGCGCTCATGTTCGACGGCACCTGAAACGCGTTGACCTGCAAAGCAAGGTTTTGCGCCTCGGCCGACAGCGCCCAGTCGTAGAACTGCTTGGCTTCCTCAAGGTTTCGCGACCCCTCGATGATCGACATCGAGCCGATCTCGTATCCGGTGCCTTCGCAGGGAGCTACCGTCTTGATCGGAAAACCGGCCACCGTCTGCGCCACGGCATCATGCATGAAGACGATGCCGACCGTGGTTTCACCCAGCCCCGCCGCCTTGATCGGCGCCGAGCCGGATTTGGTGTACTGGTTGATGTTGACGTGCAGGTCTTTCATGTATTGAAAGCCGTCATCTTCCCCGAACAGCTGCACCATCGTGGCCAGTGTCGTATAGGCGGTGCCAGATGAATTCGGGTTGGCCATCTGCACATGGCCCTTGAATTCCGGCGCCAGCAGATCGCGCCAGCAGGCCGGTTCGGGCAGATTGTTGGCGGCCAGCAGGGCCGTGTTGTAGCCAAAGCCCAAGGCGCCGGAATAGATGCCGATGGTCCGGTCGCCCGCACTTGTCGCCTGCGCGACGGACCAGGGATGCAACTCGGCCCGCATCGGCGAAACATAGGCCATCGTCAGGCCCTCTTCGGCGGCCTGCAGATGCGGGTCGCCGGTGCCACCCCACCAGATATCGCCTTTCGGGTTGGCCTCTTCGGCCTTGATCTGGGCAAAGGTCTCGCCCGAGCTTTTGCGCGTCATGTCAACGTCGATACCCGACGCTTCCTCAAAGCTCCGCGCCATGATCTGGCACCATTCTTCCTGCGCGCTGCAGTATAGCGTCAGGCTTGCGGCCTGCGCGGCGCCCGCCAAGCCGACGGTCGCGACGGCTGCGACAATTGTGATGCGTGGATACTTCATGTGAAACCTCCCTGGCTTCCTGATTGCGTTTCTTGTTGGGACGCAAGGTTACACGCGGCGGCTCGGATATGGCAAACCATATCGACACTGGTACCCCTGATGCGACGCGCGCTTCAGCGATATCCCTTGGGTTGGATTATCCGGACAGAAGGTTTTTTCGATGGCGGACGGCGGTGCCCTGCAAGGAGGAACGACCGGACTAGGCGGCGGCAATCGTATCCAGCGCCGTCCGCGACAGCCCCCGCTCGCCGCGTTCGATTGCATGCACCACATCGCACAATTCGCGCAACAACGGCACCGCAACCCCTGCCTCCTGCGCAAGCCGCACCACGGCCTCGATCTGACCATCGATCTCGGTCGGCCGCTTGTGGATTGCCAGATCGCGCCAGACGCCGGTGCGCGCATTGTCATGCGCGCCCCAATAGCGCCGCTGCGCGTCCCATGAGGCCTCAATCGCCGCCCGATCGCCTGCGCCTGCGCGAAACGCCTTGGGGTCGAAACCGTCTGTCGTCTCGATCCTGACACCCAGCTTGTCGGCAACGGCTACAACCTCGCCGCAAAGTGCTGCCAGAACCGCCCGCGACCGCGCGCTGTCATAGACCTCGACCACGTCCAGATCGGTAATCGCGGTTCCGAAATACACCGCGCCAAGCGCCATCTTGGCCCACAGATAGCCAAAGATGTTATCGGTCGTCTCGACCGGCTGCTGCACGCTCAGCATCTTGGCCAGTGCGCCCAGACGCGCCGACATCGCACCGTCGATCTCGCCGATCTTGAAACTGCCGGTGCCGCCGTATTTCACATGGCCCGGCTCGACGAAGAAGCCGCCGAAGGTCAGATAGGCGCCGATGGTGCGCGACGCGCCGACCGCCTCGGCGATGGCGTATTCCTCAAGCCCGTTTTGCACCGACACCACATAGCCATCCGCCGCAAGCGCGGCTTTCACCAACGGCAAAGCGTCCTGCGTATGGCGCGATTTCACCGCCAGAAGGATGCGCCTGTACTGCCCTTCGACCTCGCCCGGGCGCATGATCTTCGGGCGAACCGTCTCTTCCAGCGCACCCGACACCCGCAGACCCGAGCTGCGAATCGCCTCGACATGCGCGTCATTCGCGTCGACGAAATCGACGCTATGCCCGGCCTTCAGAAGATGCACGCCCACGATAGACCCGATGGCACCGGCGCCGATCACTAGGATGGGACCCTCGGCCATCAGCGCAGCTGCCGGGTGAACGGCATCTGCGTGCGTCCGCAATGCGTGCCGCCGGTCACTTCAAGGATCGCGCCGGTGGTCCAGGACGATCTGTCCGAGGCCAGGAAGGCCGCCGCCTCGCCGATATCCGCAGGCGAACCGGTGCGCCCGACGGGCGTGCCCGCCAGCGTCATGTTCACATAAGGATGCGCGTCGGGGCTTTCCTCGGTCATCACAGTGTCGAGGATCAGGCCCGGCGCGATGGCATTCACCCGAATGCCGTGCGGGCCAAGCTCGATCGCGAAGATATGCGTCAGAAGATCGACAGCCGCCTTCGAGCCGCTGTAATGTGCGCCGCCGGGCCGCCCGCTGCGCGCGGCCCCGGACGAGATATTGATGATCGACCCCTTCACCGCGTGCTCGATCCAGCGCCGGGCAAGCGCCTGGCAGGTCAGCATGGTGCCCCGGGTGTTGACCGCAAAGACGCTGTCCCATTCCGCGACCGTTACATCAAGCATCGCGCAATTGGGAAAGATGCCATGCGTGTTGACCAAAATATCCGGCAACCCCAGCGCCGCCACCGCCTCGGCCACGAACCGCGCGACCTCGGCCTCGTCGGACTGATCGCCGCTGACCGCAGCAACCCGTCCCGGATACAATTTCAACAACTCCTGCGCCAGCGCGCGCACCCGGGTGCCATCAAGATCGGCCAGCACGACGCCCGCACCTTCGCGCAAGAACACTTCGGCCGTCGCCCGCCCGAGCCGCCCGGCAGCGCCTGTCACCAGCGCCAGCCTGCCCTCCAGCAGCGTCGTCATGCTGCACCCCCGGTTTTGCCTGTATCATCCGCAAGCGCACCATTGATCGCTTCGATCGCGCATTTCAGACCGAACGCGATCCGGTTGCGCGCCCGCATCGAACCGACGGTCAGGAACTTCTCCATATCCGAACCGGGCTCGGCATCGGCCAGTGCGCGCACCGGGCGCAGCGACGGATAGATCGGCGCCTTGATCGCCGGGTCTTGCTCAAACCGGTCGGATTCGGTGTAGTCGAGCGAGACCAGCGCGCGCGACACGGCGACAAGTGCGGCATTCAGACGGGCATGGTCGCGTGGCTCCGTGGCCCGCTCGATGGCCTTGTTCAGGGCCGTCGCCCGCTCGGTCAGCGTCTTGGCCCGGTCGATCAGAACCGACAGATCGAACCGCTTGCCGACGCTTTTCTGCACCGCGCCAAGCTCGTCTTGCAGATAACGGCCGTGCGCGGCCCAGTCGAAGGGCAAGACGGCATCGGCCAACAGGCGCCAGACGGTATGCAGATAGATCCGCGTGTCACGGACCAAAATGCCCTCGTCCATCTTGTCCAAGAGATCGTCGGGCGTGTGCCACCACCAGCCGGTGCCGTGGCCCAGTCGGTTGCCGCCGCCGAACACCGCCGCCGAGGCATTGGCCTCGCCGGTCGCCGGTTGCTCGCTCATATTGCCATAGATCGACGACACCCCGATGCCCCAGAACGACTGGTCGCCAGCGCGGTGCATCCGACGGTTGGAAAAGTCCTGACCCGCCTGCGCGCGGATTGCCTCGACCGCCAGCGCCCGCAACTCCGCCGCTGCGGTGGTATCGGCGACGATGGTGTTGCCCTTGCCGCCGGTCGAATCCACGTTGACATGCACCACGGCGCGGCGCTCAAGCTCGTCCCAGTTCTGATCGGCATACCAGGTCGAACCGGAATAGCGGCCCTGCGAATGGCCCGACCAGAACGCGATCCTCAGCCCGCGCTTCCACGTCTTGCGGTTTTCGGCGCAAACGCGGCCAACCTCCATCATCGTGGCATTGGCGCCGCCATTGTCCATCACCCCGTAATACCAGGTGTCATGGTGACCGGTGTAGAACACGAAAGGCTCGTCGGCACCCCCGGCGGGTCCGGCCATGTCGCAGATCAGGATCGGCGTCTTGCGCCAGCGGGTATCGACCTCGGCATGAATGCTTAGTGTCAGGTCCGGCGCGGCGTTAAGCCGCGTGCGGATCGCGGTGCCGGTGTCCAGCGGCACGGTCACGATCACCGTCTTTGGCAGATTGCCGACGGTCATTTCCGTGGGGCTGCCCCAGACCGGCGAGATGCACATCTCGTGCACATGTTCATGCGGGCTGACATGCAACTGGCCGACCGCCCCGGCCCGCGTCGCGCGCTGCGACACGACCGGGCTTGCGATACCATCGACCAGCACGATCTTGCCGCGCACATCCTGCCCCGCAAACCCCGCCTCATCGCCATCGCCCACATCGACCAGACCGGCCGTCAGCCCGGCCTTCGGCGACGACCGCGAGAACGAATGGCTGATGCAGCGCAGGCGCTCACCCTCGAGATCGACATGCGCCTTGCCCGGCAGGCTGATATAGGCATCGTGCAGGATCAGATCGGTCTTGAACCCGTAGCCTTTCATCTCGGCCTCGATATAGGCGAGGCTCTTCAGCTCTTCCGGCACCCCGGATTCCTTGCGCCATTTTGCGAACTCGGTCAGGTGCTGCATCATCAGCGGGCCGTCGACTGAGGCTGCAAGTTCTTCTGTGACTTTGGCTTTCATTCTTTATTCTCCTTGGCCTGCTGCAGCAGCGTCGCCGGCAGGTCCTTGTTGCGCGTCAACAGGCTCAGCACCGCGACGATCATGAACGCAGCGGCGATCAGCACGCTTGACAGTGCCGCGATCGTCGGGTCCTGCCACTTTTGCAGATAGAGGAACATCTCGATGGGCAGCGTGTTGTCGCCCGCCCGAACCAGAAACAGCGTCGTCTCGACCTGATCGAAGGATGTGACGAAGGCAAACAGCGCCGAGACCGTCATCGAGACCGAAATCTGCGGCATTGTCACCTTGAAGAAGGTGCGCAGCGGCCCGGCCCCCAGATCCATCGACGCTTCTTGCAAGGTCCAGTCGTAATTGGCCAGCGCCGCAGTCAGCACTGCGATGACAAACGGCAGCACCACCAGCACATGCGTGACGACCAGGCTGAAATAGGTGCCGTACATGCCGATGCGGATGAAGAACATGAAGACCGCCACGCCCAGCACGATATGCGGCAGGACAATCGGCGACAGCAGTGCCGCCTTGACGATATCCGCCCAGCTGCGCCGGTAGCGCACGATGGAATAGGCCGCCATCGACCCCACGATCATCGCAACGGTGGTCGCCGCCAGTGCCAGCAGCACACTGGCGACCGCAGCATCGTAGAAATCGCTTTGCTGGAACAGATTTTGGTACCAGCGCAGCGAAAAGCCCTCGGGCGGGAACACGTTGTAGGCGACCGACGAGAAAGAATTCAGCACCACCACCGCCAGCGGCGCGACGACATAGAGAACGCCAAGCACCGCAAAGGCGCCAAGTGCGAGGTAGCGCGGATGCGGAAAGGGGGCTTTGCGGCGTTGCATCTCAGACCTCGCTGTAGCGCAGAAGGCGGTTCGAAAGGACCACCGTGATCATCGCCAGCACCAGCAGCGTCATCCCGCCCACCGCCGCCAGCGGCCAGTTGATGTCCGTGGTCGCGGTAAAGACCTGCAACGGCAGCACCAGCACGCGCCCACCACCAAGCAGCGAGGGCGTGACGAACGCGCCAAGTGCGAGGGTAAAGCAGATCTGCATCCCGGCCAGCAGCCCGGGCAGGGTCTGCGGAAAGGTGACCCGCCGGAACGTCGTCCACCAACCCGCACCCAGATCCATCGAGGCCTCGCGCAGCGTCGGGTCCAGCCGGGTCATCGTCGAAAAGATCGGAAACACCACGAAGGGCAGGAACACATGGGTCAGGCTGATCACCACGCCGGTCAGGTTGAACACCAGCTTGACCGGCTCGGAAAAGCCCATCATCGACTGCAAGAACCAGTTCACCGGGCCCTGATCGGACAACAGCACGGTCCAGCCGTAGCTGCGCACAACCACGCTGACCAGGATGGGCGAGAAGATGATCACCGCCAGCCAGCGCTTCAGCCGCGGCGAGTTTACCCGCCACAGCGCATAGGCCAGCGGATAGCCGATTGCCGCCGAGCAGATCGTGGTGATCGCCGCCATCTTCACCGTGTCGAGGATGATTGTGTGATAAAACGGATCGGTCAGGAATTTCACGTAGGTCTTGAAGGTGAAATCCTCGATCAACCGTCCGCGTTCGAAGCTGAAGACGCTGTATTGCAGGAAGACCAGCATCGGCAGCACGAAGGAATACAGCATCACCGCAAAGGCCGGCAGAAGCAGCAGCCACGGTATCATCCGTCGGCGCCAGGGCTCGGCCAGCGGCCGGACCCGTGCTTCGTCTCTGGTTGCTGTGAGCTCGGCCATATCAGCCATCACCAAACAACGCGGTCGCTTCGCTGTCCCAACCGATATCGACGGTCGAGCCGCGCACTTCGGGGCTGCTGGTGCCGTCATGACCGGCTTCGATGGTCAGATCCGTGTCGGCGCCCTCAAGTGCGACGATGTAGAGAATGGCCGATCCTGAAAAGATGACATCCTTCACCACGGCCCTGGCGCGGATCGCACGCGCCGCGGCCTTCTTGCCGATCGATATCCGTTCGTAGCGCAGCGAAACCGTCGCCCGCGCGCCGGTCACCGGTTCCGACATCGGCGTCTCGAATTGCAACGCGCCCAGCGATACCTTCGCGGTCTTGCCGTCATTGGCCAGTATCTCGACCGGCACCAGATTGGTGTTGCCGATGAACGAAGCGACGAACCGTGTCGCCGGGCGGTCATAGATTTCCTGCGGCGTGCCGATCTGGTCGATCTTGCCCTTGTTCATCACCGCAATCTGATCCGACATTGTCAGCGCTTCACCCTGATCGTGGGTGACATACATGAAGGTGGTGCCGATCTCGCGCTGGATGCGCTTCAACTCAAGCTGCATCTGCATCCTCAGCTTGAGGTCGAGCGCGCCAAGCGGTTCGTCCAGCAACAGCACCTTGGGCTCTTTGATCAAGGCCCGCGCCAGTGCGACGCGTTGCATCTGGCCGCCGGACAATTGCCGGGGCTTGCGGTCGGCGAAACTGCTGAGCCCGACCATCTCCAGACTTTCGCCAACCCGCCTCACGATCTCTGCGCGCGGCCGCCGGTCAACCTCCAGCCCGTAGGCGACGTTCTGCGCCACGCTCATATGCGGAAACAGCGCCCAGCGCTGAAACACCATGTTGGTCGGGCGCGCATAGGCGGGGACGTTGTCCATATCCTGCCCGGCAATCATCACCACACCGCGATCTGGCCATTCGAAGCCGCTGGTCATCCGCAGCGTCGTGGTCTTGCCGCAGCCCGATGGCCCCAACAGCGAAAAGAAACTGCCCTTCGGGATCGAAAAGGAAATGTCGTCGACCGCCAGAAAGCTTCCGAAAACCTTGCTTACGCCCTGAAACTCAACGTCTGAAGTCATCTGTGTGGCACCCGCGTAAGACATTTTGTAGATCCAAGGGCAGTGGAAGCGGGCCAGATGTAACCAGGCCCGCTCCGATGCAGATCAACGCATGTTGAACTTGACTTCACGGTCCCAGCGTTCGCGCCAATCCGGCGTCATCTCGGCGATGTAGGAATAATCCGGCACGATGGCGTTTTCGACGGTATCCGGGTTGATCGCCTCGTTCGGCTGATGGGCGTCCGAGAACACGGCGTCCTTGACCAGCGGAATGCCGATTGTCAGCTCGCCGTAGCGCCCGGCATTCTCTGCAGACAGCAGGCTGTTGAGAATATCCGAACATACTTTGCGCTCGACCTCGTCGACACCGTTGACGATGGTCAGGAACAACGGGAAGGCGACCGCACCTTCGTCGGGCACGGCAAAGCCAAGCGGCGCGCCTTCGTTGATCCAGACTTGCGCCAGACCCGAGAACCACGGCGCAAGCAGCGCATCGCCTGACACCAGAAGGTTCTTGACCCCGTCGTTGGAATCGACCAGCGCCTTGAAGTTGTCGGCGTTCTCGGACCAGATCGCAAAGCCCGGATCCATGTTCCGCTCATCGCCGCCATTCAACAGTGACGCGACAACCATCATCCGCGTGTCGTAATCGAACATAGTGACCTTGCCGCGGTACTTTTCACTCCACAGATCGGACCACGATGTCGGCGGCTCGGTCACCAGGTCCTTATTGTAGAGAATGCCGATCGCCGACATCTGAAAGCCGACGCCCTTGTCATCCGGGCGGCGATATTTCGCGACCACGTTTTCGATGTTCGGGACCAGCGCAGGATCAATCGGATCCCACATATCGGCGACATCGCCCTTGGTCATGGAATCGATGTTGAAGAACCCGCAATGCACCAGCGGGTCATCCGGCGTGGTCATCCGCGCTGCTGCCATCTTAGGATAGGTAATCGTGTTGTTCGATTCCAGAACATTGATCGTGACGTGCGGATTCTCCTGCTTGTACGCCTCGATCACCTCCATCGGCACGACACCCTGATTGGAGCCGGCCCAGATGAAGAAGGTGATTTCAACCGGATCCTGCGCCTGTGCACTCAGAACACCAAGTGCGGTGCCGCCAAGAACCCCAAGCGCGGCCGTACGGAACTTAGATCGTGTCATGACAAATCTCCCCATTTTCGCGTTGTTTGGCGTCGCTGCCGGTCTGTCGGGGCCGACAGCGATCGCAGGTCGCAGATCGTCCATATGCGCAGTCTATGGCGACGAGGCTACGCAATGCAATTGTATTCTTGCGATTTCCTACGCATACCACAAGTTGAAGTTGCAGCGACAATCGGCAGGCGCTAATAAAGGTCCATGCAGATGACGCCCAAGAAAATCGTCCTCGACAGAATCGACCGCCGGATCATCACCGCGCTCGCGCGGGATGGCCGGCGCTCGTTTCGAGATATCGCGCGCGAGACCAATGTGTCCGAAGGCACTGTCCGAACCCGGGTGGCCCGGCTGCAGGAGGAAAACCTCGTCAGGGTGACGGTGGTCGGCAATCCGCTGGCGCTGGGTGTCGGCGTCGGTGCGATGATCCTGCTGCGGGTCGCGCCGGGGCACTTGCGCGCCACCGCGGAAACCATCACCGCCTTTACCAGCGTGCGCTTTGTAGCACTGTCTTTCGGGCGGGGCGATCTGATCATTCAGACGCTGCACAAGGGCGTCAGCGAACTGCATGAGTTCGTGACCGAGACGCTGCCGCACGCTGCCCCCGCCATCACCAGCACCGAGACACTGCAACTGGCCGAAGTGATGAAAAGCTCGTGGCACTGGGGCGATTGGTTTGACTATCTGGAAGACGACCCTGCCCCGGATGATGCGGGTGCCGTCCAGACTGACGAATCTGACACCGGCGGTCCCGATGACTAAGCGCTGCCGCCTATGGCGCGTCTTCCACGCCCGTTGATTAGGAGCGATGTCGACCGATGACCTTCGTGAACAGCGTCCCTTTCACCACACGCCCCGAGATCGAGGGTACGTTCGGTGTCGTGTCCACCACCCACTGGATCGCCAGCGCAGTCGCGATGGGGGTGCTCGAGCGAGGCGGCAACGCCTTTGACGCCGCCGTCGCGGCCGGGTTCACCCTGCAAACGGTCGAGCCGCACCTGAACGGCCCGGCGGGCGAAGCGCCGATCCTGGCCTATGCGGCGGGCCGCGCGACACCCAACGTGATCTGCGGTCAGGGGGTTTCCCCGGCTGCCGCCACGATCCAGCGCTTCCGCGATCTGGGCCTCGACCTCATTCCCGGCACCGGCCTTCTGGCCGCCTGCGTTCCGGCCGCCTTCGATGCCTGGATGCTGCTTTTGCGCGACTACGGCACAATCAGCCTGCGCGACGCGCTGGCACCCGCGATCTATTATGCGCAGAACGGCGTGCCGGTGCTGCCCCGCATCGAGGCCACCATCGAAAGCGTGCGGGGTCTGTTCTCGACCCATTGGAAAAGCTCGGGCGCGGTCTATCTGCGCGACGGCCAGACCCCGCGGCGCGGCACCCTGCATCGCAACCCGGCTTTGGCCGCCTGTTACGAGCGCGTCGCGCGCGAAGCCGAGGCGCAGCCCGGCAATCGCGACGCCCAGATCGAGACGGCGCGCGCCGTCTGGTATCGCGGTTTCGTCGCCGAAGAGATCGACCGCTTCTGCCGCCGCACCGATACGCTCGACACCGACGGCAATCCGCATCAGGGGCTTCTGACCGGCGAAGATATGGCCCAGTGGCAGGCCCAAATCGAAGCGCCGGTCTCGGGCCAGTTCCGCAACTATGAGGTCTTTAAATTCGGCGCCTGGAGCCAGGGTCCGGTGATGCTGCAACAACTGGCTCTGCTGGACGGCTTTCCGCTGGAACAGCTTGACCCGACCGGCCCGGAATTCGTGCATCTGGTTCTGGAATGCTCGAAACTCGCCTTCGCCGACCGCGAGGCGTTCTACGGCGACCCGAACTTCGTCGACGTGCCGCTCGGCCATCTGTTGTCGCCGGAGTATACCCGCGAGCGTCGCGTCCTGATTGGCAGGACTGCCTCGCAAATTCTGCAACCCGGCCTGACCGGCGATGACAGGGCCTGGCAGCGACTCGTCGAGATCCAGACGGCGCGCAAGACCTCGGTGGCGGTGGGCGCGGGCGAGCCGACCGCCGGCGAGGTTGTTGCCGAACGCGGTGATACCGTCCATATCGACGTCATCGACCGGCACGGCAACATGGTCGCGGCAACCCCCAGCGGCGGCTGGATGCAAAGCTCGCCGGTGATCCCCGCACTCGGCTTTCCTCTTGGCACCCGGGCGCAGATGTTCTGGCTGGAAGAGGGCCTGCCAAGCTCGCTCGCCCCCGGCAAACGCCCGCGTACCACCTTGTCGGCCTCGATCGCGTTCCGCGACGGCGTGCCTTACATGGCCTGGGGCACGCCCGGCGGCGATCAGCAGGACCAGTGGGCCACGCAGCTGTTCTTGCGCCATGCGGCGGGCGGTCTGAACCTGCAAGAAGCCGTTGAGGCGCCGAACTGGCACAGTCTGCACTTCCCCTCATCGTTCTGGCCACGCGCGGCGCAGCCCGGCGCGGTGGTGGTCGAAGGCAGGATGCCGCAAGCCACGATCAACGAGCTGGTCCGGCTCGGCCACAAGGTCGAGGTCGGCCCGACCTGGTCTGAAGGCCGCCTCTGCGCCGCGTCGCAGCAAGGCGGGCATCTGCGTGCGGCGTCTGATCCGCGCTCGATGCAGGGTTACGCGGTGGGGAGATGACCATGATACGACAGGCACAATACAGCCGCTTCGGCCCGGCCGACGAGGTGCTGGAAATCATCCAGGCGGCCAAGCCCGCGCCCGGCGATGGCGAGGTTCTGGTGCGACTCCATGCCTCCGGAATCAATCCCTCGGATGTGAAAAAACGCGCCGGTTGGGGCAACACTGTACCCCCCGTCCATCCGGTGGTTCCGCATGCCGATGGCGCCGGGATCGTCGAAGCTGTGGGAAAAGGCGTCGATCCGAACTGGCTCGGGCGCCGGGTCTGGATCTTCAACGCCCAGGGCAGCGCGGGCTACGGGCTGAGGGACGGGCCCGAGGTCGGCACGGCAGCCGATTGGGCGGCCCTGCCGACAGGCTGCATCGCAGCCCTGCCCGAGACTGCGTCGTTCGAGACCGGCGCCTGTCTTGGCGTCCCGGCGATCACTGCGCATTACGCGGTGTTCTCCGACGGACCGGTCGATGGAATGACACTGCTGGTTCAGGGCGGCGCGGGGGCTGTCGGCGAGTTGGCGATCCAGTTCGCGGTGGCGGCGGGCGCGCGCGTTCTGACCACCGTCAGCTCTTTCGACAAGGCCGCAATCGCGCGCCGCGCCGGAGCCGAACAGACCTTCAACCGCCACGATTCCGACATGGCGACCGCGATTCGCTCGGCTGCCCCCGACGGCATCGACCGCATCGTCGAAGTCGATTTCGGCGCCAATGCCGCGCTGAATGCCAAGATTCTGAAAGTTGGCGGCCATATCGCCGCCTATTCGTCGCCCTCCAACCGGCATCCCGCAATGCCGTATTACGAGTTGCAGATGCGGGCGGCGCAGATCCGGCTGATCTCGAACGTGCTTATCCCGAGACCTGCCATCGAGGCCGCGATCACCGGCATCAATGATGCCCTGTCGCAAAACCGCCTGCGTCCGACAATCTCGGCCATCCATCCTCTCGAACAGATCGCTGTGGCGCATGAGCGCGTTGAAAGCGGCAAGGGTATTGGAAAAACGGTCCTCACGATTGCCGCTGGCGATTGAGTACGGCAGCCGTTCTGGCCACCGCCGCAATGCCGCTGCCCGGATCGGCCTCGGACAACCCTGACGAATTCCGATCTTTGACGGACGTTGACGGCATTCTGCGGTGCGCCCCCGGGACGGACGGACGGGTTTGCACCGGCCCGCCCGCCACGATGCGACGTCGTGCCCGTCAGGCCGCCGGCATCCGTGTTTCCGCCAGTTCCGCCCAATACGACGCGCCGACCGGGATCGCCTCGTCGTTGAAGTTGTATTCGGGGTGATGCACGTCGGCGGTGTCGCCGTTGCCGATCTGGATATACGCGCCGGGGCAGGCTTGCAGCATATAGGCGAAATCCTCGCCGCCCATGATCGCGGGCGTGTTGGTATCAACGACGCCCGAAACCTTCAGCGCGACCTGGGCCGCATAATCGGTCTCGGCCTCGGAATTGACCATCGCGGGATAACCGGGGCGCCAGTCAATCACTGCCGAGCCGCCCAAAGCCTCGGCGGTCAGCGTGACGATGGATTTCAGCCGTTCTTCGGCCAGCCTGCGCAGGGCAGGATCAAAACTGCGCACCGTGCCGCGCAGTTCCACCCGTTCGGGGATCACGTTCCACGCATCGCTTTCGGTGCGAAAGCTGGTAACCGACACCACGACCGAGGCCAGCGGATCGGCATTGCGTGCAGCGATGGTTTGCAGCGACATCACGATCTGCGCGGCGATGACCGTGGTGTCGACGGTGGCCTGCGGCTTTGCTGCGTGACCGCCCATGCCCTTGATATGCAGGGTAAAGTTGTCGGTCGCGGCATAGAACGGCCCCGGCTTGATCGAAAACGCGCCAACCGGCAGGCCCGGCGCGTTGTGCATGCCGTAGACTTCCTTGATGCCGAACCGCGGGATCAGCCCGTCCTCGACCATGGCAAGGCCGCCTGCCCCACCCTCTTCGGCGGGCTGAAAGATTACCACCACGCGGCCGTCGAAATTCCGCGTTTCGGCCAGATATTTCGCGGCACCCAGCAGCATCGAGGTATGGCCGTCATGGCCGCAGGCATGCATCTTGCCGGGGGTTTTTGACGCATAGGGCAGCCCCGTCGCCTCGAGAATCGGCAATGCGTCCATGTCGGCGCGCAGGCCCACCACATGGGCGCGGGTGTCCGTCTTGCCGTGGATCACGCCCACAACGCCGGTGCGCCCGATCCCCTCGACCACCTCATCGCAACCGAATTCGCGCAGCTTGTCGGCCACGAAGCCTGAAGTGCGGTGGGTGTCATACATCAGTTCCGGATTTTCATGTAGATCGCGCCGCCATCCGGTGATCTCGTCGTGCATTTCGGCAAGTCGGTTCTTGATCGGCATCGGGGTGTTCTCCTTTGTATGGCAGACTGCCAACAGTCACGATTGCAGCACGAAATGACCCGGTGCGACCTCGTCGTAATGCGAGGGTTCCGGGCGATACCCGACGGCATGCACCGGCGAGGGGATCGGGGTAAAATTCACGTCGTCGCGCAGCCGCCGCTGGCCGGGGTCGGCGATCGGCACCGCCGATAGCAGCGACTTTGTGTAGGCGTGGCGCGGGTCCTCGAACACCGCCGCACGGGGGCCGCGTTCGACGATGCGGCCAAGATACATCACGGCCACGTCATGCGACACCCGTTCGACCACCGCCATGTCATGGCTGATGAACAGGAACGACAGGCCCAGATCGGCCTGCAACTCCATCATCAGGTTCAGAACCTGCGCCTGCACCGAGACGTCCAGCGCTGACACCGGCTCATCCGCGACGATCAGCTTGGGGTTCACCGAAAGCGCGCGGGCAATGGCGACGCGCTGGCGCTGGCCGCCGGACAATTCATGCGGAAACCGGCGCAGGAAGCTGTGCGGCAGGTGCACCCGGTCGAACAGGTCCGCCACCCGGTCGTGCAATTCCGACCCCGAGGCGAGGCCGAAATTCTGCATCGGCTCGGCCACCTGATCGTGCAAACGGCGGTAAGGGTTGAGCGAGGCAAACGGGTCCTGAAACACCATCTGCATGTCGCGCCGCGCCCGGCGCAGGTCGTGCCGGTCCAGCGCGCGAATATCGCGCCCGCCGATCCGGATGCTGCCCGATTGCGGTTCGATCAGCCGCAGGATCGAGCGGCCGCAGGTGGACTTGCCACAGCCGCTTTCGCCGACCAGCGACAGCGTCTGCCCGATATTCAGGGTAAAGGCGACATCCTCGACCGCATGAACCTGCGCCACCGTGCGACGCAGAATGCCGCCTTTGACCGGGAACCGCGTCGTCAGGCCCTCGACCTGCAGCAGCGGGCCTGCCTTGGCCACGGGCACCCCCGCATGCGCCATCTCGGCGGCTTTGGCGCGCGCCGCTTCATCGCCGATGATCCGCATCCGTTCGGGTGCCGCCTTGCCGCGCATCTCACCCAGCTTCGGCACCGCCGCCAGCAGCGCCTTGGTGTAATCTTCGCGCGGAGCGGCAAAGATCTGATCCACCGGGCCGGTTTCAACGATCCGGCCGCGATACATCACCACCACCCGGTCGGCCATCTGCGCCACCACCGCCATGTCATGGGTGATGAACAGCACGGCCATGTTGTTTTCACGCTTTAACCGGTCGATCAGCGCCAGGATCTCGGCCTGCATCGTCACGTCCAGCGCTGTCGTCGGCTCATCCGCGATAAGCAGGCGCGGCTCGCAGGCCATTGCCATCGCGATCACCACGCGCTGGCGCATGCCGCCCGACAATTCATGCGGATACTGGCGCAGCCGCTGTTCCGGCATCGGGATGCGCACGCTGTTCAACAGCGCCAGCGCCTTGGCCCGCGCCTCAGTGGCGCCCAGCCCCTGATGCATCCGGATGCCGTCGGTCAATTGCCGCTCGATGGTGAAGACCGGATTCAGCGAGGTCATCGGTTCCTGAAAGATCATGCCGATCTCGTTGCCCCGGATGCGCCGCATCTCGTCGGACCCGGCAGCGGCAAGGTCGGTGACCGACCCGTCGCCGCGGGCCAGTTCCAGCTTTCCCGCGGCGATCCGCCCGCCACCGAATTCCACCAGCCGCATCAGTGACAGCGAGGTGACCGACTTGCCCGAGCCGCTTTCTCCGACAATGCAGACGGTTTCGCCGCGTCGGACCTGAAAGCTGACATCCTCGACGCCGACGACGACCTGATCGTCGGCATCGAACTCAACCCGCAGGCCTGCGACATTGACAAGCGGCGTGCTGTGACCCGCGCCCATCATTTCGCCCTCGGGTCCAAAACGTCGCGCAACACATCGCCGAACATGTTCAGCCCCAGCACCGTCAGCGCCACAGCAGCCCCCGGCACCAGCGCCGTCCAGGGTGCCACATCCAGATAATCGCGCGAGGCCTGAATCATCAGCCCCCACGATGCCGCAGGCGGCTGCGTGCCAAGGCCCAGAAACGACAGCCCCGCCTCGGCCAGGATCGCGAAAGCCAGCGAGATCGTCGCCTGCACGATCACCGGTGGCATGATGTTGGGCAGGACATGGCGGATCAGCATCATCGCGTCGGTGGTGCCAGCGGCGCGGGCCGCCTCGACATAGGGCATCTGCGCCACCCGCAGCGCCTCGCCCCGGATGATGCGGGCCAGAAACGGCGTGAAGGCGACGCCGATGGCGATGATGGTGTTCTGGATGTTCGGCCCCAGCACGGCCGAAATGGTCAGCGCCAGCAACAGTGCGGGAAAGCTGAGCAGCGTGTCGACCAGCCGCATCAGCACATTGTCGACCCAGCCGCCGAAATAGCCCGAGATCATGCCCAAAGGCAGGCCAATGACCACGCTCATCAACACCGCCGTCACGGCGATCCCCAGCGAAGTGCGGGTCCCCAGCATCACCCGCGCGAACAGATCGCGGCCCAGCTGATCGGTGCCAAATAGGTATTCCAGCGACGGCGGGTGCAGCCGCGCGGTCATGTTCATTCTGGTCGCTGCTTCGGGGGCGATCAGCAATGGCGCGAGGACCCCGATCAGCAGGATCAGCGTCACCAGACAGATGCCGACCAGACCTTTGGTGGACCAAAACCGCCGCATCGCCCTATCCCAACCTGATCCGAGGGTCGATCAACACGTAAAGGAAATCGACCAGAAGGTTGGTCAGCATCACCACGGCGGCGATCACAAACACCGTGGCCTGGATCAGCGGAATGTCGCGGTTCAAAAGGCTTTGATAGGTCAGCCAGCCCATGCCGGTAAAGTTGAACAGGGTCTCGATGACGATGATCGACCCGAACAGATAACCGATCTGCAGCCCGGCGATGGTGATCACCGGCCCGATCGCATTGGCCAGCCCGTAACGCCACACGACAGTGCGTTCCGACAGGCCCTTGGCGCGGGCGACACGGATGAACTCCTGCCCCAGGATGCCGGTCATCGTCGACCGGGTCATCCGCGTCAGATGCGCCATCAGGCCAAGACCCAATGCCAGCGACGGCAGCGTTGCATGGCGGACCGCCAGCCAGAAGTCCTGCGTCGGATCGGCAAAACCGCTGGACGGGAACCAGCCAAGCCAGCGCGCGAAGACCAGGATCAGCACGATGCCCCAGAAGAAATCCGGCAGGCTGATGCCCAGAAGGGCCGTCGAGGAACTGGCGGTGTCCTGCCATTGGTCGCGGTGCACCGCAGCCCAGACCCCCAGTGGCACGGCACAGATCAGCGCGAAGGACATCGACATGACGACCAAAAGCGAACTGGCGACGATCTTGTCGGCCAGCAGCTCGGCGATGGGCCGTTTGAAGATCAGCGAATTGCCCCAGTCGCCAGTGACCATGCCGCCAATCCAGCGGCCGTATTGCACGATCAGCGGGTCGTTCAGGCCAAGGCTGTCGCGCAGGCCCGCCAGCGCCTCGGGGTTCGACTGCGTGCCCATGATCATCATCGCCACATCGCCGGGCAGGATGTTGGTGACGCCAAAGGTGATCGCCGAAATCAGGAACAGTGTCAGGATGACCGACAGCAATCTGTTCACAAGATAGATCATGGCGCCCCGTTCGGACTTGTGCGGCAAAGGGGCGGGCCCGGCTTTCAACGGGCCCGCCGATGGGTCAGGCCTTCAGCCAAACCTTGTGGAAATTCAGGTTGCTGCCGTTCGGATGCACGACGGTATCAAGCCCGCCGACCTTCGGCTGCGCCCCGATGGTGCCGGCGCGGAACCACAGGACGATGTCATGCGCCTCGTCGAAAACCCGCTGCTGCACCTGCTTGTAGATGTCGGCCCGCGCCGCCTCATCCACCGTCACCCGCGCCATTTCGGTCAGCTCATCCAGCACCGGGTCGCTGATCTTGCGGTAGTTGAAGGCGCCGGTCGAGTGCCACAGGCTGTAATATAGAAAATCCGGCTCCCACAGCGTGAAGAAGTTCATCATCGTCATCTGGAAATCCTTGTCGACCCAGCACTGGCTAAGCCAATCGGCCCAGGTCAGCTGCTCGATCGTCAATTCCACCCCGGCTTCGCGGAACCACTCGACCATGATCTGCGCGGCTTCGATGTGGTAGGGATAGTTGATCGTCGCCTTGAACACGACCTTCAGCTGCCCCGGCCCATAGCCAGCCTCGGCCAGCAATGCCTTCGCCCCCTCGATATCCTGGGCGCGCGCCACCAGATCGTGGTTGTAGGACGACGAGGTCGGGAAGCTTGGCGAGGCGGTGGTGCTGCCAAGACCCCACAAGGCGCCCTGCAGCAGCATTTCCTTGTCGATGATCATGTCGAAGGCCCGGCGCACGCGGGCATCCTTGAACGGCTCGAAATCGTGGTTGAGGTTGACGAAGTCGAAGTTCAGCGGGAACCATTCGCGGACCACGAAATTGGCGTCGCCCTTGATCTCGGCCACCCGGTCGGCGGGGATGTCGTTAATCATGTGCAATTCGCCGGTGCGCAGCCCGGTCAGCCTTGTGGTGGATTCCGCGATCTCGCGCGCGATCACGCCGTCCAGATAGGCCGGACCGCCCCAATAGTCGTCAAAGCGCACCATCTCGACCACGTTGCCTTCCTCGTGGCGCACGAACTTGAACGGACCGGCACCCGAAGGGTTGGCCCCCTGCGTATCACCCGATCCGGTCGGGATGATCACGCCCGCGCCGTTCTCGGCCAGTCGGCTAAGAAAGGGCGCGTTGACCGAACTCATATTGATCACCACGGTCAGATCGTCGGGCGTTTCGATGCTGGTGACGTTGTTGAACACCTCAAAGTTCACCGCCCCCGTCGCCGGATCCTTCACCCGCTCGAACGAGTATTTCACGTCGGCCGAGGTCATCGTGGCGCCGTTATGAAACTTCACGCCCGGGCGCAGCCGGAATGTATAGACCAGCCCGTCATCGCTTTGATCAAAGCTTTCGGCAAGGCTGGGGATCACGTTCAGATCCTTGTCGACGGTGACGATCGCGTCGTGGATATTTTGCAGGACCCGACCGCTGGCCGCCGTACCGGTCTGGTGCATATCAAGGTTCTGCGTCGTCTCTGAATGGCCCCAGATCAGGGTGCCGCCGCTGACCGGCACCTCTTGCGCAAACAACGCCGAGGGGAGGACGGACCCGAAGGCCAGCGAGCCGCCGAACACGGCGGTTGTGTTGCGTAGGAAATCCCTGCGTTTCATGTTGCTGTCTCCATGTTGGGCGCGACCGGGTGTCCGGTCGGCGGTGTGGCTGCCCGCAGTTCCCCGCCTGTTCCGCAACTGCGGCGGCAGGCTTGTTATCTTGTCGTCCCCGGCGGTCGGTTCGCCGCCCGGGTCGGTCTCCGGGCGTCAGGCCAGGAATTCCGGTCGCAAGTCGGCCACGCCAAGCGCGCGTTCCAGCGCCATGCCAAGGTTCAGGATCGGGCCTTCGTCGTAGAGCCGCCCCCAAAGCGAGATGCCCTGCGGCACCTTGAAGGTGCGGCCCGTGTCGTCGGCATCGCCGGTGGTCAGCTTGCCCGCCCCCAGCGAAGCACGGCTGCGGGTGCCAAGCTGGGCAAAGCCCGCGCGCAGATGCAGGCAGGGATGCCCGGTGAAATTCGACGCGACCAGCATCGGCCCGGTCATGAACGGCCCGATCAGCGCATCGACCTGCCCGAAAAGGCCATCCAGCGCCTGCATCACCACATAGCGCAGCCGGTCCAGCTGCACATGATCGACCGCTGACAGGAACCGCGCCTTGCGGAAGGTGTTGGGCCAGGCGCCGTCGTCCTGCCAGGTCAATGTGTCGTCGGTGTTGCTCAGCGTCAGGTCTTCGAAACTGGCGGCGGCCTCGGCATAGACGATATTCATCAAGGCTCCGTAGGGCAGATCGGGCAGCGTCACCTCGACCACCTCGACGCCAAGCTGCCGTGCAGCGGCAAGGGCCGCGTGATCGACCGGTGTCGCGCCGTCGCCGAAGGCCTCTGGCAGATAGCCCAGCCGCATGCCCGTGATGCCGCGCGCAGCGTCAAACTGGAACGGCGCGTCGATAGACCCTCGGTCGGCGGCATCAAAGCCGTTCAGCACCGACATGACGATCGCGGTATCCTCGACCGACCGGCAGATCGGCCCGACCTTGTCGAGGCTGTTGCACAAAGCCATCGCACCCACCCGCGA
>JBBKVJ010000178.1:0-10855 GCA_037968375.1 Paracoccaceae bacterium
ACCGTCCGAGCGGACCGAGATGGCGGCGGTTTATTCCAGCTACCGCGATGTCTCGGGCATCCTGACGCCGGGGGCAGCGTGGCTGGTGCTGCTGGTGACACCGGTCGCTGGGATCTTTGCCGCCGCATGGGCGGGAATGCTGGTCGCGGCGGCGATCGCGAAACGGCTGCATCCAAGGCTGGGGGCCAGTCGCCCGTCACATGGGCGCGCCTTGCCGGTGGCGGCGGAATAGCGGCAGCGGACCAAGGGGGGCCGTCTGCCCCCGTCGCCTGACGGCGACCCCCCCGAACATATTTCCGCCAAAATGAAAGCGCGCCGGTTCAGTCCAGCAATCGCCGTGCGATGACCTGGGCCTGTATTTCGGCGGCTCCTTCGAAGATCGACAGGATGCGGGCGTCGCACAGGATCCGGCTGATCTGGTATTCCAGCGCGAAACCGTTGCCGCCGTGGATCTGCAACCCGTTGTCGGCCGCAGCCCAGGCGACGCGGGCGGCAAGCAGTTTCGCCATTCCGGCCTCGAGATCGCAGCGCTTGCCCGCGTCTTTCTCAGCGGCGGAATGGTAGGTCAGCTGTCGTGCCACCATGATCTCGACCGCCATCATCGCCAGATTGCCCGCCTCACGCGGATATTCGATCAGCGATTTGCCGAACTGCTTGCGGTCATCGGCATACTGCAGCGCCACATCCAGCGCGTTCTGCGCCACGCCGATGGCGCGCGCGGCGGTCTGGATGCGGGCGGATTCGAAGGTCTGCATCAACTGCTTGAAGCCCTGACCCTCGACCCCGCCCAATAAATTCGCGGCATGAATTCTGAAACCATCAAAGCCCAACTCGTACTCTTTCATGCCGCGATACCCCAGCACCGCAATCTCGCCGCCGGACATGCCGGGGGTCGGAAACGGGGCCTCGTCGTTGCCGGGAGTCTTTTCGGCCAGAAACATCGAAAGGCCGCGATAATCGGTGGTGTCGGGATCGGTGCGCGCCAAAAGCGTCATCACATGACTGCGCGCGGCGTGGGTGATCCAGGTCTTGTTGCCGGTGACGATATAGTGGTTGCCGTCCCTGACGGCGCGGGTGCGCAGGCTGCCGAGGTCCGAGCCGGTATTGGGTTCGGTGAACACCGCCGTCGGCAGAATCTCTGCGCTGGCGAGCTTTGGCAGCCAGTGCGCTTTTTGATCGTCGGTGCCGCCGCAAAGGATCAGTTCCGCCGCGATTTCCGACCGGGTACCAAGTGAGCCGACGCCGATATAGCCGCGCGACAGCTCTTCGGAGACCACCACCATCGACGCCTTGGACAGACCCAGCCCGCCGAATTCCTCGGGGATGGTCAGGCCGAAGACGCCCATCTCGGCCAGCTCGGCGATGATCTCCATCGGGATCAGCTGGTCCTGCAGGTGCCAGTCGTGGGCATGGGGGGCCACACGGTCATCGGCAAAGCGACGGAATTGGGTGCGGATCATCTCCAGTTCGTCGTCAAGGCCCGTGGCGCCATGGGTCGCATGACCAGCGTTGTCGCGCATCAGCGCCACGAGGCGGGCGCGGGCGGCCTGGGTATTGCCCTCTTGCGTCAGGCGCATCACGGCAGGGTCACTCAGGGGGCGCTGATCGTCTTCGCTTAGTCCGATATCCTGCAGCCGGGCGATCTCGCCCTGAGCCATCGGGATGCCGCCGGCGATCTGGGCCAGATATTCGCCGAACGCGATCTGGTGGATCAGGGCTTCGATCTCGCCGAAGCGGCTTTCGGCCTGCAACCGCTCGGCCCAGGCCTGCATTTGGCGCAGCGCCTCGACATAGGTGGCCAGCCAGGACAGCGCATGCGCGGCGCATTGATGCTGTTCGATCAGCGCCGCCGAGACCTTGCCGCCGACAGTAACCTTGCCGCGAAGGACCTCGGTTGCGCGGGTCAGGATCTCGGTGGCGGGGCCCAGCGCAGCGACCGTCAGGTCCAGAAGATCGGGCAGCGGGGCGCCGGGTGGGGGCACGGTCTGGCCGTCATGCGGCATCGGGCGGTTCCTTGTCGTCATGCTGCGTTACGGCATAATTGCTTTGCAGACGCAGCGCAACATTCATACCCAAAATAATACGCCCGCGCATGAAAATGTCGCGCCGAGAATGCCGATGCAGGGTCTGGCGCGGCGCGGTATAGCGCATCAGGAGGAGGACAGGATGGACATTCTTCTGGGCGGGCTAGGGATCGGGACATTCGCGCTGGCGCTGCTGGTCGCACTGGCGGCGGGTGTGGTCAAAGGCGCGGTGGGGTTCGGCATGCCGATGGTGCTGGTGTCGGGTCTGGGATCGTTTCTGGCGCCCGAACTGACACTGGCGGCGCTGATCCTGCCAACGTTGGTCACCAACCTCTGGCAGGCGCTGCGCGAGGGCATTGCGGCGGCGCTGGCCTCGGCGCGCAAGGTCTGGCTGTTCCTGACCATCGTTCTGGTGCTGATGGTATTCAGCGCGCAGCTGGTGCGCATCCTGCCGGCCTCGGCGCTGTTCTTGATCCTCGGGCTGCCGGTGACCCTGTTCGCACTGGCGCAGCTTTTGGGATGGCGGCTGCGGGTGCGGCCCGAACATCATCGCCGCGCCGAGGTGATGATCGCCACCGTGACCGGCTTTATCGGCGGCCTGTCGGGCATCTGGGGGCCGCCGACGGTGACCTATCTGACCCTGATCGAGACGCCGAAGGCCGATCAGATGCGCATTCAAGGCGTGGTCTATGGCCTTGGCGCGGTGGTTCTGGTCGCCGCCCACCTGCAATCGGGCATTTTCAATGCGGTGACCGCGCCTTTGTCGCTGGCGCTAGTGGCTCCGGCGCTGGCGGGCATGGCCGTGGGCCTCTGGATCGGCGACCGGCTGGATCAGGTGCGGTTCCGCACCGCGACGCTGGTGGTGCTGGTGGTCGCCGGGTTGAATCTGGTGCGGCGCGGGTTGGGTTTCTAGACGCTACCAGATTGCCGCGTCCTATGGGTCACTGCCCCTGTTGTGGCATCAGATGCGGCAATTCGGCCAGCCGCCTGGAAAATAGTCACCTCACATTGCGCTTTCACCGGGCTGAATCGCAGTTCCCTGTTGATAAAACCGGGCGAAACCGGGAAACTGTCGAAAAAACAAGCCAAAGCGAGCGGAGCGGGAACATGGTGATGTCCAGAATTGCACTGGTTGACGATGACCGAAACATTCTGACCTCGGTGTCGATGACGCTTGAGGCCGAGGGCTTTGACGTCGATACTTACAACGACGGTCAGGCCGCCTTCGACGCGTTCTCCAAGAAGCTGCCCGATCTTGCGGTTCTCGACATCAAGATGCCGCGCATGGACGGCATGGACCTGTTGCAGCGCATCCGTCAGAAATCGGCGATGCCGGTGATCTTCCTGACCTCGAAGGATGACGAGATCGACGAGGTTCTGGGTCTGCGCATGGGCGCCGACGACTACGTGAAAAAGCCGTTCTCGCAGCGCCTTCTGGTCGAACGCATCCGCGCGCTGTTGCGCCGTCAGGACGTGCTGGCCGGTGAAGACGTGCCGGTGACCGAAGAAACCAAGGTGATGGTGCGCGGTCAGCTGACGATGGACCCCTTGCGCCATTCGGTGAAATGGAAAGACCGCGATGTTGCGCTGACGGTGACCGAGTTCTTGCTGCTGCAGGTGCTGGCGCAGCGGCCCGGTTTTGTCAAAAGCCGCGATCAGTTGATGGATGTGGCCTATGACGATCAGGTCTATGTCGACGACCGCACCATCGACAGCCATATCAAGCGGCTGCGCAAGAAGATGCGCACCGTCGATGACGATTTCTCGGCGATCGAGACGCTCTACGGTATCGGGTACCGATACAACGAGGAATGAACCCGCTTATCAAAGTCTGGAAACGGCGCGGCAATACCCGCTCGGGCAACCGGACCGAGGTTGTGCTGGGCGAAGACTGGATCGCTCCGGATCACGAGCGGGACGACGAACTTACTGACAGACGGGCCGGGCGCCGGATCATCTCGATCAACTCGTCGCCCATCGCGCGCAAGATCATCACCTTTAACCTGCTGGCGCTGGTGGTTCTGGTGGCGGGGGTGCTGTATCTCAACCCGTTCCGCGACAGCCTGGTAGCACAGCGCGAGATGAGCCTGGCGGCGAAGGCGCGGCTGGTGGCGGGCTTCTTCGAGGCCGCACTGCCGCTGGGCCAGGCCGAGATCGGCCGCACCCCCGGCTATAACCCGCAATGGCTGCTCAACACGCTGCACAGCGGGTCCGGCATCACGATCTACCTGTTCTCGCCCGAGAGCGATCTGTTGGCCATTGCCACGCCGCCCGACCCTGAAGACGCCGACCCGACGTTGCAGAACAACAGCGATCAGTCGAATTTCGTCATCGGCTTTCTGAGCGGTCTCTGGGGCGGGCTGTCGGGCATCCTGGCCTCGGACCCGGTGCCGGTCAGCGCCGCCGAGGAACAGGCCAAGGCGCTGGCCCTGGTGCCCGCAGCACTGCAGGGCATGACCCGCGTCGATACGATCCGCGATACGGGCGGCGAGATCCTGTTCTCGGCGGCGTCGCCGGTGATCCGCGAGGGTGTCGTGGTAGGTGTCGTCGCGCTGACCGCGGCGGCGGGCGAGTTGGACGCGCTGGTCCAGAATGAGCGCGCGCAGGTATTGCAGATGTTCTTTACCGCGATCCTGGTGTCGATCGGCCTGTCGCTGGTTTTGGCCTCGACCATCGCCAACCCCCTGGCCGATCTGGCTGCGGCTGCGGAACTGGGCCGCGATCGTCATGCCCGCAAGATGAGCCCTTCGCGCGTGCGGATCCCCGACCTGACTGCGCGACCCGATGAGATCGGGCGGCTGTCGGGCGCGATGCGGGGCATGGTCGCCGCCCTTTACGACCGGATCGAGGGCAATGAACAATTCGCCGCGGATGTGGCGCACGAGATCAAGAACCCGCTGGCCTCGCTCAGATCCGCCGTGGTCACGATGCGCTCGGCCAAGCGCGAGGATCAGCGCGAACAGCTTTTGGCGGTGATCGAACATGACGTGCGGCGTCTTGACCGGCTGATCTCGGACATCTCGAACGCCTCGCGGCTGGACAGCGAGTTGGTGCGCGAGGAAGAAGCCGCCTTCGACCTTTTGAAGATGCTGTCTAACATCGCCACGCATTTCCGCGAAGAGGCCAACGCGCGCAACGTCGAATTCATCACCGACCTGCCCGCCAAGCCGATCATCGTGCAGGGCCTCGAGGCGCGTCTGGCGCAGGTGTTCGTTAACCTGATCTCGAACGCGGTGTCATTCTGCGAGGCGGGCGATGCGGTGCGGGTCTGGGCCCGCAAGCGCGAGAACCGGGTGCTGGTGGTGGTCGAGGATACCGGCCCGGGCATCCCCGAACAGGCGATCCAGAAGATTTTCAACCGGTTCTATTCCGAACGCCCGGTCGGCCAGTTCGGCAATCATTCCGGTCTTGGCCTGGCGATCTCCAAGCAGATCGTCGAGGCGCATGGCGGCGTGATCTGGGCCGAAAACATCCGCCCCACCGATGCTGACATGATGTCCGAGCCTTTGGGCGCGCGGTTCGTCGTCGGCCTGCCGGTCTGATCCGGTGACGGCGCGCGCCGAGACCATCCTGCACGCCTCAACCGTCGCTTACGAGGGTCGCGCACTGTTGATCCTCGGCCCCTCAGGGTCGGGAAAATCGGGTCTGGCCCTGCAACTGATGGCGCTGGGCGCAGGGCTGATCGCCGATGACCGGACGCAGGTGGCGTTGCGCGATGGCCATCCCGTCGCCTTATGCCCAGTCGCAATCCGGGGCCGGATCGAGGCGCGCGGCATCGGCCTTCTGGCGGTCGAACCGGCACCCGTCGCGCCGGTCGCCCTTGTCGTCGATCTCGGCGTCACCGAGACCGCGCGCCTGCCCGAGCCACGCGCCTTTACCCTTCTGGGCGTCGAAGTGCCGCTGCTTCACAAGGTCGAGATGCCGCATTTCCCCGCCGCCCTGCTGCAATATCTGAAGGCCGGAGCCATACCATGACCTCAGCCACCGCAGACCCCGCCGCACGGTCCGACCGCAGCGTCATCCTTGTCACCGGACCTTCCGGCGCTGGCCGCTCAACCGCGATCCATGCGCTCGAGGATCTGGGGTTTGAGGCGATCGACAACCTGCCGCTGACGCTGCTGCCGCGCCTGTTGGACGGGCCGCCGCATGGCCGCGCGCTGGCCCTGGGTCTTGATGTCCGCAACCGCGACTTTTCCATCGCCGCGCTGATCGAGCTGATCGACCGGCTGGGCGCCGATCCCGCCACCAGCGCGCAGGTTCTCTATCTCGACTGCCGCGCCGATGTGCTGGTCAAACGGTTCTCGGAAACCCGCCGCCGCCATCCGCTGGCCCCCGCCGAAAGCGCCGCCGAGGGCGTCAAGCGCGAAATCGATCTGCTGGTGCCGATCCGGGCGCGGGCCGATTTCCTGATCGACACCTCGGACCTTACCCCGCACGATCTGCGCGCCGAGATGGCCCGATGGTTTGACCGCGAGACGGATCAGCGGCTGGCGGTGTCCGTGCAGAGCTTTTCCTACAAGCGCGGCGTGCCGCGCGGCATCGACATGATCCTTGATTGCCGGTTCCTGGCCAATCCCTACTGGGAGGCGTCGCTGCGCGATGGTGACGGTCGCGACCCGGCCGTGGCCGCCCATATCGCGGCCGACCCGCGATTCGCCGAGTTCTTCGACCGCATCGCGGAACTGGCCGAATTTTTGCTGCCCGCCTTCGTGGCAGAGGGCAAATCGCACCTGTCGATCGGGTTCGGCTGTACCGGTGGGCAACACCGGTCGGTTTTCGTGGCCGAACGTCTGGCTGCAAGGCTTGCGGATGCGGGATGGCAGGTGTCTAAGAGGCACCGGGAATTGGAACGGCGCGGGGCCAAAGCTGGCCTCTTGCAAGAATCGGGAATAACGGCCCCTTGATCGGTATCGTCATCGTCGCGCACGGCGGCCTGGCCCGCGAATACCTCGCCGCGGTCGAGCATGTTGTTGGCCGTCAGGACGGTATCTGTGCGATCTCGATCGAAGCCGACCACGACCGACGTGCCAAGGAGCGCGAGATTTGCGACGCCGCCGATGCCGTCGATACCGGCGCGGGCGTCGTGGTGGTGACCGACATGTTCGGCGGCTCGCCTTCGAACCTGTCACTGCTGGCCTGTTCGCCGACCAACCGGCGTATCCTTTATGGCGCCAACCTGCCGATGCTGATCAAGCTGGCGAAATCGCGGCGCCTGTCGGTGCCTGATGCCGCCAACGCCGCACTTGCCGCCGGGCGCAAGTATATCGACAGCTTCGATGCCAGCCTTCGCCAGGCTGGCGAATGACATGACCGAACCGGTCAGCCGCACCCTGAAAATCGTGAACGAGAAGGGCCTTCATGCGCGGGCATCGGCCAAGTTCGTCGAGACGGCTGAGCGGTTTGACGCCGAAGCGCGGGTAACCCGTGACGGAATGACGGTTTCCGGCGACAGCATCATGGGGCTTTTGTTGTTGGCAGCCTCGCGGGGAACCAGTATTCAGGTGGAAACCCGTGGTGCCGAGGCGCAAGCCTTGGCCGAGGCGTTGGACGCCCTGGTCGCCGACAAGTTCGGCGAAGGCTTCTGATCCAGGCGGCCCGATTGGCCGCACGCGGGGTGAAAGGATGCGCGACCCCGTGTCAGAAAACAGCCAACGACCCGACCAAACACCCGGCGACCCTCGCAAGACCGCAGCCGACCGCAAATATGACATGCGGCGTCTGTCCTATGCGGGCACCTTCCCTAACCGCTGGAAATCGACCACGATCCGCGCCGTGGAATGGGCGACCGCCAAGGTCACCCTGATGAAGCTGATCCGCGATTTCGAGAACAAGGGTGCGCCCTTCGGATCGCCGTTCTGGCCCAAGGCGCTTGAGCATATGGGCATCCGCATCGGCACACCGGCCGAAGAGATCGCGCGTATTCCTGCCACCGGGCCTTTGGTTGTGGTAGCGAACCATCCGCACGGGCTGATCGACGGCATGGTGATGGCCGAGATGATCAATCGGGTGCGCTCGGATTTTCGCATCCTCACCCGCTCGCTGCTGACCGGCATCCCGGAAGTTGCCGAGTTCATGATCCCGGTGCCGTTCCCGCACGAGGACAATGCGCGTGCGCTTGGGCTTGAGATGCGGCGCGAGGCGATGGCGCATCTGGCTGCGGGCGGGGTGATCATTCTCTTTCCCGCCGGTCAGGTTGCGGCGTCCGAGGATTGGTTTGGCCCGGCGGTCGAGGCGGAATGGAATCCGTTCACCGCCAAGATGGTGCAGCGCTCGGGCGCCACCGTGCTGCCGATCCGGTTCACCGGGCAGAACACCCGCGCCTATCAGATCGCCAACAAGACCTCGTCGACATTGCGGCAAAGCCTGTTGCTTTACGAGATCAAGAAGGCGCTGTTCAAGCCACAGCGACCGCATATCGGCCAGCCGATTCCACCGGAAGAGCTGCAGCGCTGGTCCGACAACCCGCGCGGGTTCCTGGCTTGGCTGCGCGCCCATACGCTGGCGCTGGGCACCGGTGACGTGCCGCCGCAGCACGGTTTCGGCATCACGGTGCCGCAGCCGGGTCCGGCGACTCGCTAGGGCCTAGCTGAACCGGTTGTTGCGCGGGAACCCGTAAGGCGGGCGTTTGCCGACACCGGCCCGCGCGCCCAGCCATTCGCTCATGTCCGGCTCGGTGCGGGTCTTGCCACCACCCATCGTCCACGACAGGCCCTCGGCCCAGACGAATGTGGTGATATCGGCCAGCCCGCCGTCCAGCTCCAGCGTGCCTTGCCGCCCGGTCGCCAGCTTGTATTTCTGTAACCGCACGCCCTTGCCACGGCCCAGTTCCGGCAGATCGGCCAGCGGAAACACCAGCAGCTTGCCGTTTTCGCTGGCCACCGCGACATGATCCCCCGTCACCGGCTTGCACGCCGTCGCGACGCCCTGACCGACGTTCATCACCTGCTTGCCCGCACGGGTCTGTGCCAACACCTCGTCCTCGACCACCACGAACCCGTCGCCCGCTTTCGAGGCGACCAGCAGTTTCGCCCCCGGACGATGCGTGAACAGCGTCACGATCTCTGCCTCGTTCGGCAGATCGACCATCAGGCGCACCGGCTCGCCCATGCCGCGCCCACCGGGCAGGTTGGCGCCCAGAAGTGTGTAGAAACGGCCATTCGAGCCGAACAGCAGAATCCGGTCGGTGGTTTCGGCATGAAACGCGAACCGCGCCTCGTCGCCATCCTTGAACTTGACCTCGCCGTCCAGCGCCTGATGCCCCTTCATCGCGCGGATCCAGCCCATTTTCGAGCAGATGACGGTGATCGGCTCGCGCTCGATCATCGCCTCCATCGGCACCTCTTCGACCTCGCCCGCCTCGGCAAAGGTGGTCCGCCGCTTGCCCCCCGGTGCCGCGTGCCCAAACGCCTTGCGGGTCTCGCGCAACTCTTCCGATATCCGCGCCCATTGCAGGCCCTCGTCGGCCAAAAGGCCCTCCAGCCCGGCGCGCTCGGCCAGCAGCGCATCGTATTCGCGGCGCAGCTCGATCTCTTCCAGTCGCCGCAGTGACCGCAGCCGCATGTTCAGGATCGCTTCGGCCTGCACCTCGGACAGTTCGCCCTTGCCCTTGGCGGGCGTCACATAATCCTTTTCGGACGCCGCACGCGGATGGCTCTTGCTCCAATCCTCGCGCATCAGCGCCGGTTTCGGCTCGTCATCATAGCGGATGATGTCGATCACCCGATCAAGGTTCAAAAACGCGGTGATAAAGCCTTTCAGCACCTCGACCCGGTGGTCGATCTTCTCGACCCGGTGCGTCGAGCGGCGGGTAAGCACCTCGCGCCGGTGGTCGAGAAAAGCCCGCAGAACTTCCTTCAGCGAGCAGACTTTCGGCACCCGCCCGTCGATCAGGACGTTCATGTTCAGCGAGAACCGGACCTCGAGATCGGAGTTGCGAAACAGCATCCCCATCAGCATGTCCGGATCGACATTGCGCGACCGTGGCTCAAGCACGATGCGGATATCATCGGCACTCTCGTCGCGGACATCGGCCAGCAGTGGCACCTTCTTGGTCTGGATCACCTCGGCCAGACGCTCGATCAGGCGCGATTTCTGCACCTGATAGGGAATTTCGGTGACGATGATGTTCCAGGTCCCGCGCCCCAGATCCTCGACCTGCCACCGCGAACGCAGACGGAACGACCCGCGCCCGGTGCGGTAAGCCTCAAGGATATTCTCGCGCGGCTCGACGATCACCCCGCCCGTGGGGAAATCGGGGCCGGGGATCATGCCCACCAGCGTCTCGTCGCGCGCGTCGGGCGTCTTGATCAAATGCAGGCAGGCGTCGATCAATTCGTGCAGGTTATGCGGCGGGATGTTGGTGGCCATGCCGACCGCGATCCCGGAGGAGCCATTGGCCAGAAGGTTCGGAAACGCGGCAGGCAGCACCACGGGCTCTTCCAGCGTGCCATCGTAATTCGGCCGGAAATCGACGGCGTTTTCGCCCAGACCCTCCATCAGCGCCTCGGCGGCGGCGGTCAGGCGGGCCTCGGTGTAACGCGCGGCGGCAGGGTTATCGCCGTCGATATTGCCAAAATTGCCCTGGCCGTCGACCAGCGGGTAGCGCACCGCAAAATCCTGCGCCAGCCGCGCCATCGCATCGTAGATCGCTGAATCGCCATGCGGATGATAATTGCCCATCACGTCGCCGGAGATCTTGGCCGATTTGCGGAAACCGCCGTTCGAGGCGAGCTTGAGTTCGCGCATCGCATAGAGGATCCGGCGATGCACCGGTTTCAGCCCGTCGCGGACATCGGGCAGCGCCCGGTTCATGATCGTCGACAGCGCGTAGG
>JBBKVJ010000179.1:0-6651 GCA_037968375.1 Paracoccaceae bacterium
CGGCGGTGCGGTTGCAGGCGGCGGATGCGGGGGCGGTTTTGCGCTCATCGGGGCTTTTGGACAGTGCGCGGCAAGGTGTCCTGGACCTGACGCTGGTGCCGCTGCCCGGCGAGGGGCGCTATGACGGGCGGCTGGCGATCTCGAACCTGCGGCTGAGCGGCGCGCCGGTTCTGGCCGAACTGCTGTCGGCGATCAGTGTGGTCGGGCTGCTGGAGCAGCTGGACGGGCAGGGCATCCTTTTCAACGAGGTGACCGGCGAATTCACGCTGGAGCCGCGGGGCATCACGCTGCGTCGGGGCAGTGCGACCGGGTCGTCGCTGGGGGTGTCGATGGCGGGGGTTTATGACCTGCGCAGCAAGGTGCTGGACATGCAGGGCACAATTTCGCCGATCTACGTGCTGAACGGGATCGGGCAGATTTTCACCCGCAAGGGCGAGGGATTGTTCGGGTTCAATTACCGGATGACCGGTCTGGCGTCCGATCCGGACATGCAGGTCAATCCCTTGTCGATCCTGACGCCGGGGATGTTTCGCGATCTGTTCCGGGCGGCGCCGCCGAAACTGGCAGAGTGAGGGCGGCGTCAACTGTCACGCTAGCAAGGTTCCGCACAGCAGCCCCTCGCATAACGCCGCCACCTAGCGTTCCGGTGGCGTCCAGTCCTTTTCGATCCCGGCATTGTGCCGCCGCAATCGCAAGGCAAGGCCCAGCGAGACGCCGACGCCAATGGCGACAGTCAGATCGGCGAACACGGTCAGAAGCATGGTCAGGATCAGCAGCACCCGGTCCGAGATACGGGTCTGCATGTAACCGCGCCACTTGTGCGGCTCGCTCATGCTCCACGCGGTCAGGATCAAAAGCCCGGCCAGCGCGGGCATCGCCAGATAGCCCGCGAGGGGTGCTGCCAGCAGCATCACCACAAGTATGGTCAGTGCGTGCACAATCCCCGCGACGGGCGTTCTCCCCCCGGCCCGGACGTTTGTGGCGGTGCGGGCGATGGCGCCGGTGGCGGGCAGCCCGCCGAACAGCGCCGCGCCGATATTGGCAAAGCCCTGTGCCAGAACCTCGGCGTTTGGCCGGTGCTGGCCGCCGATCATCCGGTCGGCGACCATCGCGGAGAGAAGCGATTCGATGCTGGCCAGAAACGCGATGACAAGGGCCGAGGGCAGAAGTTCCGCGATCCGCGCCAGACTGATTTCGGGAAGTGCGGGCATCGGCAATGCGGCGGGCAGGGCGCCGAAGCGGGAAAAGATCGTGTCGACCGGCAGAACCATCAGGGCCACCAGGGCCGAAGTCAGCCCGACGGCGACGATCAGCCCGGGAAAGCGCGGTGCGATGCGGCGCAGGCCGACAATCAGCAGCATTGTCGCCAGCCCGATCCCAAGGGCGGTGGCGCTGAGACTGGCTCGCCCCGCCCACAGCGCCTCGATCTTTGCAATGAACTCAGCCGGGACAGCCGCAATGTTGAGGCCGAACAGGTCCTTGATCTGGCTGGTCGCGATGATGATCCCAATGCCGATGGTAAAGCCGTTTATGACCGCCACGGGGACATAGGCGACCAGACTGCCGGCCTTCAGATATCCTGCGACCAGCATGATCACGCCGGCCATCAATGTGGCCAGGACCAGCCCGTCATAGCCGTGTTCGGCGATGACACCGAAGACGACGACGATGAAGGCGCCGGTCGGGCCGCCGATCTGCACCCGGCTGCCGCCCAGAAGCGAGATCAAGAGACCGCCGACGATTGCCGTTACCAACCCGGTTTCCGGCGCCGCCCCCGATGCGATGGCGATGGCCAGGCTAAGTGGCAGTGCGACCATCGCCACGGTCACGCCCGCGATCACGTCGCCGGTGAACTGGTGGCGGTCATAACTGCGCAGGGTGGTCAGAAGGATCGGCTGCATCAGGGCAGTTAGCGTTTTCCGAGGTGGATGCACAATGGGCCGAAACGTAAGACGAAGACGGGGCTTAGGGCGGCGTCATGCGGTTGTGGCGGCCCGCTTGCGCCCCCTGCGGCCCCGGCCTAGACCCGCAGTTGCGAAGGAGCCGCCCGCGCGATGAAGTTATCGGATTTCGACTATGATCTGCCCGACGGGCGCATCGCCACGCGGCCCGCGCGGCCCCGTTCTGCGGCGAAGCTGCTGGTCGCCGGGGACGGCGTGATCCGCGACCGGATCGTGCGCGATCTGCCGGGGATATTGTGGCCCGGCGACCGGCTGGTGCTGAACGACACCAGGGTGATCCCGGCGCGGCTGACAGGCTTGCGGCACCGCGATACGACCTCGGGCGAGGCCGTGGCGCGGATCGAGGTGACGCTCTTGGAACCGCAGGCCGGGGGCGATTGGGCGGCACTGGTCAAGCCGTTGCGCAAGCTGCGCGTGGGCGAGGTGATCCGGTTTTCCGACGCGCTGTCGGCCGAGGTTACCGGCATTGCCGACGGTCAGGCCAGCCTGCGGTTTTCGCTGACCGGAGCCGACTTCGACACGGCCCTGGCGCAAGCGGGCGCGATGCCCCTGCCGCCCTATATCGAGCGGCTGCGGCCTGCCGACGCCGCCGACCGTGAGGATTATCAGCCGATCTGGGCGCGGCACTCGGGGGCGGTTGCGGCTCCTACCGCGTCGCTGCATTTCGATGCGCCACTCATCGCAGCACTGGCCGAGGCCGGGATCGGCATGACCCATGTCACACTGCATGTCGGCGCAGGCACGTTTCTACCGGTGAAGGTCGAGGATGTGACGACCCACAAGATGCATGCCGAACGGGGTGAAATTACGGAACAGGCGGCAGCCGAGATCAACGCGACCCGCGCGGCGGGCGGGCGGATCATTCCGGTCGGCACCACCGCGCTGCGGCTGATCGAAAGCGCGGCGGATGACGGCGGCAACCTGCATGCGTTTTCCGGCGCTACGGATATCTTCATCTATCCCGGCTACCGGTTCTTGATGACCGACGGCCTGATCACCAATTTCCACCTGCCGAAGTCGACACTGCTGATGCTGGTCTCGGCACTGATCGGACAGGCAGAAATCCGCCGTATCTATGCCCATGCAATCACGCATGATTACCGGTTTTTCAGCTATGGCGATGCCTCGCTCTTGATCCCCTAGACGCGGGCAATGCCTGAGCTGTCGCAGGCGGGCTATACGGGCGCGTGCCGACCGGATAGGGGATGGCGCGACTGCAAAGGAGTGTTTCGATGTCTGCCGTCATGCGCACCACCTGGCCGCTGTTTCTGGGCCTGTTTTTCCTGATGCTTGGCAATGGCTTGCAAGGCACGCTTCTGGGTATCCGGGGCAGTATCGAGAAATTCTCGACGACCGAGATGTCGGTGATCATGTCGGCCTATTTCGTGGGCTTCCTGTTCGCCAGCAAGATGGCGCCGCGGATGATCCAGAAGGTCGGCCATGTGCGGGTGTTCGCGGCCCTCGGCTCATTCATCTCGGCGGTCTTGATCTTGTTCCCGACAATCACCGAACCCTGGGCCTGGGTGATCCTGCGCGGCATCATCGGATTCTCGTTCTGCGGCGTCTACATCACCGTGGAAAGCTGGCTGAACGATGCCTCGACGAACGAGACGCGGGGCCGGTCGATGTCGCTGTATCTGATCGTGCAGATGGCGGGCATCGTTGCCGCACAGGGCCTTTTGAATGTCGGCGACCCGGCGGGATATCTGTTGTTCGTGATCCCGTCGGTGCTGGTCTCGATCGCGTTCGCGCCGATCCTGTTGTCAGCCAGCCCGGCGCCGGCGTTTTCCGCCACCAAATCGATGAGTTTGAAGACGCTATATCGCACCTCGCCCCTGGGCTGTGCGTCGGTCTTTGCCTTGGGTGGCATCTTTTCGGCGATCTTCGGCATGGCCTCGGTGTTCGGCACCGAACTGGGCCTCAGCGTCAAGCAGATATCGATCTTTGTCGCGGTGATCTATACCGGCGGGCTCTTGTGCCAATATCCCATCGGCTGGGCCTCGGACCGGATGGACCGGCGGCAGCTGATCCTGGGGCTGGCCGCGTTTGGCGCAGTGACGATGTTTGCGGCGGTGTTCCTGACCGGCAGTTTTCCCGCCCTTCTGGTGGTGGGGTTCATCATCGGCGGCACGGCCAATCCGCTCTATTCGCTCGCTATCGCCTATACCAACGACTACCTGCAGCCTGAAGATATGGCCTCGGCATCGGGTGGGCTGCTGTTCGTGAACGGGGTGGGAGCGATTGGCGGGCCGCTGGCCGTGGGCTGGATGATGAAGGTGATCGGGCCGGGCGGCTTCTTCCTGTTCCTCGCGGTGATCCTGGCGTCCCTAGTCGGCTATGCCGCCTGGCGGATGACGCGGCGCCGGGCGCGCGATATCTCAAGTGCCGGTGCATTCGTGCCGATCTCGCCGTCGGCAACCTCGGTCGTGGCCAGCGCCACGATCGAGGCTGCGCATGACCAGCTTCCGGACGAGGCCACCACAACCGATGCCCCCGGGCGGGCTGCCGCCGACTGAGCAGTTGCCAAAGTCGGATCGGCCTGCCACGCTTTGCCGTGTTGCAAGATGCGCCAGGGAGGCTGCTATGAAGGTTGCGATGACCGATCCGGACAAGGTTCTGCGATTCTGGCTGGACGAGATCGGCGAGGCCGGCTGGTATCAGGGCGGCGATAAGATCGACCGGGAATGCGAGGCGCGTTTTGGCGAGGCGGTGACCATCGCGCGCGCGGGCGGCTACCGCGAGTGGCTGACGCGGCCGCGTTCGGCACTGGCCTATCTGATCCTGACTGATCAGCTGCCGCGCAACATCCATCGCGGCACGCCGTTGTCGTTTGCGGCCGATCCGTTGGCGCGCGCGGCGGCGATGACCTCGATCCGGCTGGGCCATGACCTGCGCGTCAAGGGTGTCGAGCGGCAGTTCTTCTATCTGCCGCTGGAACATGCCGAAAGCAATCAGACCCAGGCCCAGTCGGTCTGCATGTTCACGACCCGGATGCCGGACAACAAGAGCGCAAATCATATCCACGCCAAGGTGCACCGCGAGATCATCCGCCGCTTCGGGCGGTTTCCGGCGCGCAACGCAGCACTGGGGCGCGACAGCAGCCCTGCCGAGGCCGCGTTTCTGGATGGTCCGGGCTATGGCGGGCTGATGCAGGAGCTGTCGGCCTGAGCCTTGCACCTGTCGCGTGGCGACAAGGCGCAAGCTTTGTTGCCGGGCTGACAGAAATAGTTTAGGGCTAAACCAGTTTTTGGGATCGGAGAAAAATGATGGCCGCAAAGAGCTTTGACATGATCGTGATCGGTGCCGGTCCGGGCGGCTATGTGGCCGCTATCCGCGCCGCGCAGCTGGGCCTGAACGTGGTCTGCATCGAGCGCGAGCATCTGGGCGGCATCTGCCTCAACTGGGGCTGCATCCCGACCAAGGCGCTGCTGCGGTCTTCCGAGGTGTTTCACCTGATGCACCGCGCCAAGGAATTCGGGCTAAGCGCGAGCGGCATCAGCTATGACCTCAACGCCGTCGTGCAGCGCTCGCGCGGGGTGGCCAAGCAACTGTCGGGCGGCATCGGGCATCTGTTCAAGAAGAACAAGGTGACCACGATCATGGGCGAGGCCAAGATTGCCGGGAAAGGCAAGGTTACCGTCAAGACCGACAAGGGCACCGAGGAACTGACCGCCAAGGCGATCGTCGTGGCGACCGGCGCGCGGGCGCGCGAATTGCCGGGGCTCGAGGCCGACGGCGATCTGGTCTGGACCTACAAACATGCGCTGTTGCCGCCTCGGATGCCGAAGAAGCTCTTGGTGATCGGCTCGGGCGCCATTGGGATTGAGTTCGCGAGCTTCTACAACACGCTGGGCGCCGAGACGACGGTGGTCGAAGTGATGGACCGGATCCTGCCGGTGGAGGATGCCGAGATTTCGGCCTTCGCCAAAAAGTCCTTCGTCAAGCAGGGCATGAAGATCCTCGAACAGGCCGGGGTCAAGAAGCTCGACCGCGGCAAGGGAAAAGTCACCGCGCATATCGAGATCGGCGGCAAGGTCGAAATGCATGAGTTCGACACGGTGATTTCCGCCGTCGGTATCGTCGGCAATGTCGAGGGGCTGGGGCTGGAAGAGGCGGGCGTCAAGCTGGACCGCACCCATGTCGTGACCGATGAATTCTGCCGCACCGGGGTCGAGGGCGTCTATGCCATTGGCGATATCGCCGGCGCGCCCTGGCTGGCGCACAAGGCCAGCCATGAGGGCGTGATGGTGGCCGAGATGATCGCGGGCGGACATCCGCACCCCATAAAGCCGAACTCGATTGCCGGCTGCACCTATTGCCATCCGCAGGTGGCGTCCGTCGGCTATACCGAGGCCAAGGCCAAGGAGGCGGGGCATGAGGTGAAGGTGGGTCGTTTCCCGTTCATCGGCAACGGCAAGGCGATTGCCCTGGGCGAATCCGAAGGCATGATCAAGACCATCTTCGACGCCAAGACGGGTGAGCTGTTGGGTGCGCATATGGTGGGCGCCGAGGTGACCGAGTTGATCCAGGGCTATATCGTCGCCCGGACTCTGGAGACGACCGAGGAAGACCTGATGCACACGGTATTCCCGCATCCGACGCTCAGCGAGATGATGCACGAAAGCGTGCTGGACGCCTATGGCCGCGCGATCCATTTCTGACGCCTGAACCATACCCGGTGCTCTCCCGC
>JBBKVJ010000180.1:0-3139 GCA_037968375.1 Paracoccaceae bacterium
GCGCCTCATCCATTTCGACATGCTTGAGGCAGCGCAATTGGCGCGGGATGGAGCAGCCCGGTAGCTCGTCAGGCTCATAACCTGAAGGTCGTAGGTTCAAATCCTACTCCCGCAACCAAAATTACAAGCGTTATCAAATGCTTATAGCCAAACCTAACCAGTCGGGCTTTGGCTTGACTAATCCACCTCAACGCCACCTCAACGTTTGCCGAGTCCCCCTGTAACCAAGGGGGCTTTTTGCGTTTGGGGGGAGCAAAATCGCTGCGGCAGGAGCAACCGGTCGTCGAGCCTCTCGGGCTAGAAAAAGGCGTTCAAAGCTGTGCATCGCGGCACGCGACTGGTAAATTTCTGGGCGGCACGAGACGCTGTGGCGCGCCTCTCGCCTCTGGCGTGAAAAAGGAGCAAATCTCTTCAAAAGCCTGAGCTCACATGCCACGTAGTCTGATGGCCGCGAGCCATGACAACGCCGCCATGATGCCAGCAGTCGCTAGGCAAAGTGGCAGGCCACCCAACTGGTAACTGATGCCGGACAACAAGGTTCCGATTAGCCGCCCCACCGCGTTGGACATGTAGTAGAAGCCCACGTCGCGGGATATCCGGCTGGCATCACCGAAAGCAAGGATCAGGTAAGAATGGACTGAAGAATTGACCGCGAATACGAAACCGAACAGCAAAAGGCCGACAATCAGCGTGGCCGTCAGCCAGTCTGCAGGTGATCCGGCCACCCACGCGGCGACCGCAAGGGCAAAGGGGATCGGTACCAGATATCCCGCCCAGCGGATCGCCTTTTCTACAACATTGGACCCGGTCGCACCGATGATGCGGGGGGCTGCAGCCTGAACTGCGCCGTAAAGGATGATCCACAGCGCCAGAAACCCGCCGATCACGAAGAAAGCCCAGCGGCGGCCCTCGGGCGTGCCATCCGAAAGCACCATCTGGAAATAGACCGGAACGCCGACGACGAACCAGACGTCACGCGCGCCGAACAGAAACATCCGAGCAAGGCTCAGACGGTTGACACGGACATCAGGCGACATCCAGCCCGCGAACCTGGCTTCCTTGTCTTTTGAGGGCAGGCCGGCAGGCAGAAACAGGGCCACGGCGATCAGGATTAAGCCCAGCACGACTGCCATGCCCCAGATTGCGGCATGGAAGCCCCAAAGCCCGAGGAGCACAGCGCCCATGAAGAAGCCCAGTCCCTTGACCGCATTCTTTGAACCGGTCAGGGCGGCGACCCAGCGAAACAGCGTGCCATCCCCGTCTGGCGCGAGCAGCTTGACCGCCGATTTCGATGACATCTTGGCCAGATCTTTGGCCACGCCCGAAACACCCTGTACCGCCATCACGAAGGCCACCGAAGCCACCACACTCCACGTCGGATCCAGCTGCGCCAAAGCAATCAGCGCGCCGATCTGCAGGATTAGCCCAGCATGAAGCGTCGCAGCCAGCCCGAACCGGGCCGCCAGCCAACCTGCGTAGAGATTGGTCAAGATCCCGGCAAGTTCATACAGCAGGAACAGCCATGCCAGTTGGATCGGCGTGAAGCCCAAGGCGTTGAAGTGCAGGAGCACCAGCATGCGCAGCGCACCGTCCGACAGCATGAAGGCCCAGTAAGCTGCCGTGACCGCCATGTAGGCGCGCAATGGGTTCGGAGGGGCGGCGGTTTCGGTCACAGGGCACCAGCAACCATACGGGCGATATCCGCCAGACGGCAGGCATAGCCCCATTCATTGTCATACCAGGCGTAGATCTTCACCTGCGTTCCGTTGATGACCATCGTCGATTGCGCGTCGATGATCGACGACCTCGGGTCGTTTGTATAATCCGACGACACCAGCGCTCGAGTCTCGTACCCGAGGATGCCGCGAAGCGGACCGTCAGCGGCGGCCTCAAACAGGGCGTTCACCTCTTCCACCGTCGTCTCGCGTTCTACCTCGAACACGCAATCTGTCAGCGAGGCGGTCAGCAGCGGCACCCGTACGGCGTGGCCGTTCAGACGGCCTTTGAGTTCAGGATAAATCAGTGTGATCGCGGTGGCTGATCCGGTGGTCGTGGGGATCAGGTTCAACAGCGCCGACCGCGCGCGGCGCATGTCCTTGGCCGGACGGTCCACGATGGTCTGGGTGTTCGTCACATCATGGATTGTGGTGATCGAGCCATGCCGGATGCCGATGCCTTCATGAATGACCTTGACCACCGGGGCGAGACAATTGGTTGTGCAGGATGCTGCAGTGATAAGGGCGTGCTCAGCCGGGTCGTAGAGATGATGGTTCACGCCGTAGACGAGGTTCAGCGCACCACCGTCCTTGACCGGGGCCGAGACGACTACCTTTTTGACCCCTGCTGCATAATAGGGCGCGACCTTGGCTGCCGTCTTGAACACGCCGGTGCAGTCGATGACCAGATCAACCCCCAAGTCCGCCAGCGGCAGCGCCTCGACGGTTTTCTCATGCGTCAGCCGGATACGCGTGCCGTTCAGGGTAAGGCTGTCCGCGTCAAAGACGATGTCGGCCTTCCAGCGTCCGTGAACAGAGTCGAACTCTATCAGCAGGGCATGCTGTTCGGCGTCGCCAACGGGATCGTTGATCAACACGATCTCACCGCCGACGCCTGTGTCGATCAGGTCGCGCAGGACGAGTTTTCCGATACGGCCAAGGCCGTTAAGGGCAATGCGGGTCATGCGCTTAACCTTTCGCCGTCGTGCCAGTCTCGACCCCGATCCTGTCCACACGCGTCTGGAGGGCAAGGTTGTCGAGCGATTGGAACGGCAATTCCACAAAGGCGGCGATCCGGCGGCGCAACGCGCCGTAGGTTTGCGCAAAAACCAGCGCCTTTTCGGCATCCGTTCCCGCTGCCTTGACCGGGTCGGGCAACCCCCAATGGCCCGTGATCGGCTGGCCGGGCCAGGGCGGACATTCCTCGGCTGCCGCCGTGTCACAGACGGTAAACACGAAATCCATCACCGGCGAACCGGCGTGCTGGAACTCGGACAGATGCTTCGAGCGAAGGTCCGCCACGTCATGGCCATTGCGCTTCAGCACCTCGAGCGCGAAGGGGTTCAGTTCGGAGTTCGGATGAATACCTGCCGAAAACGCCCGAAATTTGCTTTGGCCCAGATCGCGCAGCAGCGCCTCGGCAA
>JBBKVJ010000181.1:0-3180 GCA_037968375.1 Paracoccaceae bacterium
CCCACCCCTCGACAATCGGAAAGCTGAGCGCGGCCAAGCCGCCGGGTGACAGAACGCGAAAAAGCTCGGGCAGAGCCTTGGTAGGTTCGACATGCTCCAGCACATGATTGCAGATCACCAGATCATAGCTGTCGTCGGGCAGGTCGATCTTTTCGATGTTCAGTTTCAGATCCATCCCGCGCCGCATGAAATCGGCGGTGAAATAGGTATCTACCCGGTCGCGCACAAAGTTCTGGATCATCCGCTCAGGCGCGAAATGCAGAACCCGGCACGATTTCGGCAGCGCGATCTCGCCTTGCTTGACCGCAAGCGAAAACAGCCGGTGCCGCTCCAGCGATTTGCAGCGCGGGCAGAGCGCGCCAAAGCGTGGCGGCACACCGAAGATGCCGAAGGGCCCGATGTAATCGCACATCAGGCATTCGCGGTCGATCGCCGTTTCCTCGAAGGCCCGCAGATCGCGAATCGAACGGCGCATTGTTCGCCGAAGCACTTCCCGCTCATCTGGTGTTGGCGATGACGACACGTGACGATACCCTTTTCATCTTTTGGCGGCGCAACGCGGTGCCGCTCATCATACCCATTCTGACACGCGCAGGGCCCAAGGCGGGTATCCGTGTCGTGATTGTACTGGCGGCATAACCGGGCAGCGCCGATATGCCAAGGGCGTCCGGTTTCGGGCGGCTGGCCATGTGAGATCACGGGCGCGCGGGCCGAGGTTTTGCCCGATCTAAGCCAAAAACCACGCAAAAGGGCCGCTGTTCGGCGTGACAGTGGCGCCAAAACCGCTATTCATAGGCGGGGCGCGGCAGGACGCGCCGCCACAGCCTGAGGGGAACCAAAGACATGGCCGATGTGAACCGGGGCAACCGACCGCTGTCGCCGCATTTGCAGATTTACCGCCCGCAGCTGACCTCGATCACCTCGATCCTGACGCGGATCACCGGCAATGCGCTGATCCTCGGCACGTTGATGCTGGTCTGGTGGCTACTGGCCGCCGCGACGGGGCCGGAATATTTCGACATGGCGAACGCCGTCGTCACCTCGTGGTTCGGCGATCTGGTGCTGCTCGGATCGGTCTGGGCGCTGTGGTATCACAGTCTGGCCGGGCTACGTCACCTGTACTGGGACACCGGGCGCGGGCTGGAAATCGAGACAGCGGAAAGACTCGGCCTCGCCATCATCGCGGGCTCGGTCATCCTGACCATTCTGACCGTGATCATCGTCTGAGGGGACAGGGACATGCGTTATCTCACCGACCGCAAGCGTGCCGAAGGTTCGGGGTCGGCCAAATCCGGGACCGAGCACCATTGGAACATGCAGATCAGCTCGATCGCCCTTCTGATCCTGATCCCGCTCTTCGTCTTCACCATCGGCCCGATCATCGGCGGTAGCCATGCCGAGGTTGCCGCCGCCTTCGCGCGGCCGTTCCCGGCCATTGTCGCCGGTCTGACGCTGCTGGTCGGCCTGGTCCACTTCCGCCACGGCGCGCAGGTGCTGATCGAGGATTACGCCCACGGCCTGACCCGCAAGCTGTTGATCGTCGCCGTCATCTGCCTCAGCTACGGCACGCTGGCGACAGCGCTTTTCGCGCTGGTCCGCCTCGCCCTTTGAAAGGTCACCCATGCCCGCCTACGAGATCGAACATCATATCTATGACGTCGTTGTTGTCGGCGCCGGGGGCTCGGGCCTGCGCGCAACGCTGGGCATGGCCGAACAGGGGCTGAAAACCGCCTGCGTCACCAAGGTGTTCCCGACGCGCAGCCATACCGTGGCCGCACAGGGTGGCATCGCGGCAAGCCTTGGCAACATGGGGCCGGACCACTGGCAGTGGCATATGTATGACACGGTCAAGGGGTCGGACTGGCTGGGTGATACCGATGCGATGGAATATCTGGCGCGCGAGGCGCCGAAGGCGGTTTACGAGCTTGAGCATTACGGCGTGCCGTTCAGCCGCACCGAGGATGGCCGCATCTACCAGCGCCCCTTTGGCGGCCACACCACCGAGTTCGGTGAAGGCCCGCCGGTGCAGCGCACCTGTGCCGCCGCCGACCGCACCGGGCATGCCATCCTGCACACGCTCTATGGCCAGTCGCTGAAGCACAATGCCGAGTTCTACATCGAGTATTTCGCCATCGACCTGATCATGGCCGAAGACGGCAGCTGTCAGGGTGTGCTGGCCTGGAAGCTGGATGACGGCACGCTGCACGCCTTCAACGCCAAGATGACGGTGCTGGCCACCGGTGGCTATGGCCGGGCGTATTTCAGCGCCACTTCGGCGCACACCTGCACCGGTGACGGCAACGGCATGGTCGCGCGTCAGGGCCTGCCGCTGCAGGACATGGAGTTCGTGCAGTTCCATCCTACTGGCATCTACGGTGCCGGTTGCCTGATCACCGAAGGCGCGCGCGGCGAGGGCGGGTACCTCACCAACTCCGAGGGCGAGCGGTTCATGGAGCGCTACGCGCCGACCTACAAGGATCTGGCCAGCCGCGACGTGGTGTCACGCTGCATGACGATGGAAATCCGCGAGGGTCGCGGGGTGGGTCCGGACAAGGATCACATCCACCTGCACCTGAACCACCTGCCGCCCGAAACGCTGGACCTGCGCCTGCCCGGCATCACCGAAAGTGCGCGCATCTTTGCCGGTGTCGATCTGACGAAAGAGCCGATCCCGGTGATCCCGACCGTGCATTACAACATGGGCGGTATCCCGACGAACTACTGGGGCGAGGTGCTGAACCCCACCGCGAAGTCACCCGACCGCGTGTCGCCGGGCCTGATGGCGGTGGGCGAGGCGGGCTGCGCCAGCGTTCATGGTGCAAACCGGCTGGGCTCGAACTCGCTGATCGACCTTGTGGTCTTTGGCCGTGCGGCGGCGATCCGCGCGGGCGAAATCGTCGATGCCGGTGCCTCGAACCCCGATCTGAACCAGACCTCGATCGATCAGGCGCTGGAGCGGTTCGACAGGTTGCGTCACGCCGATGGATCGACCCCGACCGCCGATCTGCGCGACGAGATGCAGCGCACCATGCAAGACGACGCCGCCGTGTTCCGCACCGACAAGACGCTGGCCGAGGGTGTCAAGAAAATGACCGAGGTGGCGGGCAAGACCGGCGATCTGAAGGTCACCGACCGGTCGCTGATCTGGAACTCGGACCTGATGGAAACGCTGGAACTGAC
>JBBKVJ010000182.1:0-6309 GCA_037968375.1 Paracoccaceae bacterium
GACGGTGCCCAGGCCGAAACCCACCGCGAAAATCTGGCGCATGGTGAACAGATACTCGGAGAGTCCATGCTGATCGCAACGAGGATGGACACCGGCCGTCACCACCATGCCGATCATCCCGCCCAACCGATTGAGATGGAAGCCACGCATATTAAAGAGACGCGGCGCGGCTGGCTGCTTCTGGGGCGGATCATGCTTTAGTGGCGGATGGATGGCTGGACCGGTTCTTTTGGCATGCGACACGAAAGATCGGCGTATGCCCGCAGGCTGCCGCTGCAACGATTGTGGACTGCGCTTTATGGCCGAGCATCGTCTGTCTTCATTGGTCGCGCTTGTGGTGACGTAACGGCTGACCGGAAGGTCGATCAGTCGCTGCCCGGTGGCGCATGCGCGCCTTGATTCCCGACCGGTGCTTCGTTCATATAGATTTGTTAAAATCTATGCGTTTCGAGATTGTATCGGCGGTCTCGCGGTAGTCGCGGAACCCCATCGCGCTGTAATAGCGCAGGCCGCCCGCATTCTCGCGCCGGATCGTCGCGTCGATATGACCGATGCCGGCGGCCCGCGCAGCGACCTTGGTCGTCGCGAACAGGCTGCCGCCGATGCCGAGGCCCTGCTGGCCCTGCGCCACGAAGGTCGCGATGATCGCCCAACCGTCGGGTAGTTTGCCCTCGCCGGGCCAGTCCGGATCGGCGCGTTCGAGCGATTGAAACCCCACGACCTGGCCCGCGCGCACGGCCACCGTGCAGCGGATACCGCGCGGGTGGGCGACTTAGTGGCGTTCCATCCGGCCTGTGTCGAACGGTCGGCGATGGCCGGTGGTGCCACCGCGCGCGATGATCGCGTTCAGTATCGCGCACATCGCGGGCGCGTCGGCGGCGGTGGCGGGGCGGGTGGTGACGGTCATCCTAACACTCCGCCAGCAGCGCAGCGTGGCGGGCAAGATAGGCGGCGCGAACCTCGACCGGGGGCCTGGGCCTGATCCGGATCCGGGCCAGCGCGGCATCGGGTTTGCCGAAGAACTTGTCGGCCTCGGGTTTGGTGAAGCCCGCGATCTGCGTCGCCTCCAGCCAGGCCGAAACCTTGTCGGCCTTCTTGATCGCCCGCTTGATCGCCACCGGCGTGGTGGCAGGCAGACCGAAGCGCAGGTGGATCGCCGCGGTCAGCCGGTCGTCGAGCGCGCCATAACCCGGACCGACGGCGGATTTGACCGGCGAGATCATGTCGCCGATCACGTATTCCGGGGCATCATGCAGCAAGGCGGCCAGTTGCCAGCGCGGCGCGGTGCCGGGGTTTGTCCGGGTGAAGAGGTCTTCGACCAAGAGCGAATGCTCGGCCACCGAATAGGGATAATCGCCAAAGGTCTGCCCGTTCCAGCGCGCGACAAAGGCGAGGCCGTGGGCGATATCGTCGATCTCGATATCAACCGGCGTCGGGTCCAGAAGGTCGAGCCTGCGACCTGAAAGCATGCGTTGCCAGGCGCGGGGTTGCTTTGCCATTCTTGCCTTCGTCTTTCAGATGGTGCGGGCAGGCCGCACAGGCCGGGGTCAGAGCTTGATGTCCCACTCGTCGCGGAAGCGACTGTGGAATGCAGTCATCTGCTTGCGGTGCTTGACGAAATTCACCAGTCGCCGGACCATTCGCATCATGTCCAGCACGACCGGTCGAGGCGGCGCGACCAGACTGTCCAGAGCCTCGGGCAGATAGGCCTGAAAGAAGCGCCGATAGCTGTCGTGGTAGGCGGGCGGGTGCACCCCCTTGGGATCGTTCCAGGGTTTGCTCTTGAAGTTGAAATGGCGAAACCGGACCGGCAGATCCTGACCGAGAATGGCAAACTCGCCGGCGATGCACCAGTTCCAGACCGGGCTGAATTCGGCGAACTTGCCCTGCAGGGCAAGGTTGATCAGGGACTGGTCGGCAAGGACCCGCGCGTCGGGATGGTTTTCGGCTGCATCCATGAAGCGCCGAGCGCAGGCCTCGGAGGCGTAGCGCGCCGTGTCGATCAGCATCACGCCGGTGCTGAAATAGGGCAAGTTGCCCAGTCCGGCGATCTGGAACTCCTTGGCCGCCACGTTGGGCCAGAGGATGGCGCGCGCCGTTCGCGCGGCGGCGATCGGATAGGCGCCGATATCTACATTCAGGAACCGCGCAATATCGCCGCCTTCGAAAACGATATCGCTGTCGAGGTAAAGCAGCCGGTCATAGCGGTCGGCCAGCGCATCGGGCATGTGGATGCGGGTGTACATCGATTTGGGCTGATGCGGCTTGGCAAAATCGTCGGGGATCGCATCGGGCAGTTTCTGGACGATGATGCCAAGCGGGGCCAGGGCGTCGGGCACAACCAGATCCGAGGCCGACGCGATTACCAGATCGAACTTGCGGTGCGGCGTCAGCCGGTCGATCTGCCACATCAGATGCAGCGCATAGGGGAAATAGGCCGCATCGGCGCATTGCACGACGGCTTGCCGCCGTTGACCCGTCATCGCTGCCGTTACCGCCACACCTGCCTCCGCTTTGGCGCGGACTTTGGCCAAAGGCTGCCTCAGAGGCAAGTGTCGTCGCCCAGGCCTGTCCGAAGGCGTGGCCGTTAATGCCTCTGCAATCGGTATCGGGCAGAACTTGGTCGGGGATGCCCCGCCGCATTGTCGCGCCGCGGGCGCAATGCTATGCCGCCCCGCGAAACCGGTTCTGGGAGAACGCAAGATGGCGAAAGATTATGTGGTCAAGGATATCGCGCTGGCCGATTACGGCCGCAAGGAGCTGGACATCGCCGAGACCGAAATGCCGGGGCTGATGTCTCTGCGCGAGGAATATGGATCGAAGCAGCCTTTGAAGGGCGCGCGGATCGTCGGCTCGCTGCACATGACCATCCAGACCGCCGTGCTGATTGAGACGCTGGTGGCGCTGGGGGCCGATGTGCGCTGGGCGTCTTGCAACATCTATTCCACGCAGGACCACGCCGCAGCTGCGATCGCCAAGGGCGGCACGCCGGTGTTTGCGATCAAGGGCCAGACCCTGGTCGAGCATTGGGATTACCTCGACCGGTCGTTCATGTTCCCCGAAGGTGCGAACATGATTCTCGACGATGGCGGCGATGCGACACTGTATGTGCTGATCGGCGCGCGCGTCGAGGCGGGCGAGACGGGTCTGATCGAGACGCCGACCTCGGAAGAGGAAGAGGCGATCTTTGCCCAGATCAAGTTGCGCATGAAAGCCAGCCCGGGCTGGTTCACCAAGACCCGCGACGCGATCAAGGGCGTGTCGGAGGAAACCACCACCGGCGTGCATCGCCTCTACAAAATGATGGAGAAGGGCCAACTGCCGTTTCCGGCGATCAACGTGAACGACAGTGTCACCAAGTCGAAATTCGACAACAAGTATGGCTGCAAGGAAAGCCTGGTCGACGGCATCCGCCGCGCCACCGACACGATGATGGCCGGCAAGGTCGCCGTGGTCTGCGGTTATGGCGATGTCGGCAAAGGCTCGGCGGCGTCTCTGCGCGGTGCGGGCGCGCGGGTGAAGGTGACCGAGATCGACCCGATCTGTGCGCTGCAGGCGGCAATGGACGGGTTCGAGGTGGTGACGCTGGAAGATGTCTTTGCCAGTGCCGACATCTTCGTCACCACCACCGGCAACAAGGATGTCATCCGAATCGAGCATATGCGCGAGATGAAGGACATGGCGATCGTCGGCAACATCGGCCATTTCGACAATGAAATTCAGGTCGCGGCGCTGAAGAACCACAAATGGACCAACATCAAGGATCAGGTCGACATAATCGAGATGCCCTCGGGCAATCGGATGATCCTTCTGTCGCAGGGCCGATTGCTGAACCTTGGCAACGCGACGGGCCATCCGTCGTTCGTCATGTCGGCCAGCTTTACCAATCAGGTGCTGGCACAGATCGAGCTTTGGACCAAGGGCGATCAGTACAAGAATGAGGTCTATGTGCTGCCCAAGCATCTGGATGAAAAGGTAGCGCGGCTGCATCTGGCCAAGATCGGCGCCAAGCTGACCGAGCTGAAACCCGAACAGGCCGATTATATCGGCGTTGCCGTGGCGGGACCGTTCAAGTCCGATCAGTACCGCTACTAGGGCAGCCTGCGTGGCCGGGGAAATTTCCACCCCGTCAGGCACTTGGCCTCGGCACTTCTGACGATCATCGCCGCCCGGACGGGCGGCGATTTTCTGTAGCGTTGAACCTGCCCGGATGCCGATCACCGCCTTGAAGGCCGGTCATTTCCATCGGCAATCGCGCGGATGCGGGGTTTGCCGCTGATGCCGGGCATTTTTCTTTGTCACAAGTACCAATCATCCCTCTGGTCCGCCACGCCGGACGAGGGACGGCATTGGAAAGTAACAGGCAGGGAGAAAAGCCGATGAGCAAGAGAGACGCGTTGATCGCAAAATATGCGGGCGATCTGAAGACCAAATGCGGCATCACGCCCGATATGGCACTGCTCACCAAGGTCACCATCGGCTGCGGCCCGTCGATCTACAATCAGGATTCCGAGACCATCGCGGGCACCCAGCCCGGCGAGATGGAAACCGTGAAGAAGAACTTTCTGATCAAGAAACTTGGCCTGAAGGACGGGCCCGAGTTGATGGCGGCGCTGGATGCCGTGATCAACACCTACGGCAAGTCCGAGCGCAACAAGTACCGCCCGGTGGTCTACTACATGCTGACCAAGCATTTCGGCAAGGAAAAGGCCTACGCCTGAGGCCGCAGGCCCGGCCCACCTGGCCCGCCCGAAAAGCACCGGTAAGGCCACAAGTTGCATCGGATTGTCAGGGCTTTTCCTTTGCAGGGAATCGCCCGATGACGTAGACAGGGTCCAACGACCAGTACGGTCGGGACATTCAGAAAGTCACGTGTGGTGCGCCCGTTGGGGGAAACACGTGGGGTGATGGAGGGTCCCGGGGGGTCGGGGCCCTCCATTTTATTTGCAGATGCCGGTTTCAGTCGCGCAGCGTGGCGACACGCTCATGGCTTCTTTCGGTCTTAAATACTCCCGCCGGAGGCACACCAGCCCGCAAGGACTGACTTGAGAAAAGGCGCGCGCCGCAGGCGCTCAATCAGGTCCACGGTCGCGGGGCTAATCAAGCCCGCCCAGCTTGCGGATGATCCTCCACTCCGCCGCACTGACCGGCTGCACCGACAACCGCGAGTTGTTGACCAGCACCATGTCCGCCAACCGTGTATCGGCCTTGATCGCCGCCAGCGTCACCGGCTCCTTCAGGGGTTCCACCGCCTTGATATCCACACAGTCCCATTTCGGATCATCCGCCGTGCTGTCGGGATGCGACAGGGCGCAGACCTCGACAATCCCCACGAGCTCCTTGCCGACGTTGGAATGGTAGAAGAACCCCCGGTCGCCAAGCTTCATCTCGCGCATGTTGTTGCGCGCCTGGTAGTTGCGCACGCCGGTCCATTCCTCGCCCTGATCGCCCTTGGCAACCTGTTGGTCCCAGCCCCAGGCATCGGGTTCCGATTTGAACAGCCAGTGGTTCATCCGATCACCCGCTTCCATTCTTCGATCCGCACGTCCGCGAACAACCCGGCCTTGGCATAGGGATCGTGCTTGGCCCAGGCCTCGGCAGCGGCGCGGTCGGAGGTGTCGAGGATGAGCAGTGAACCCGACATCTCGCCTGATGGATTCAGAAACGGCCCGGCCTGCAGCACCACGCCGGTGTCGGCGATATAGGCCAGATGCGCCTCGCGGTTGGCCTTTCGGGTCTCCAGATGGCCCGGTTTGTCGGTGCAGATCAAAGCGAACAGGGGCATGTCATTCCTCCTTCAATGGCCGCGCGAGCAGCGTGTCGATGGCGCGTTGCAGGGTTACGCGCCCTTGCGAAAGGGCCGCAACAGTCGCGGTGATCGGCATCTCGACGCCGTGGTCAGCCGCCAGCCTTGCCGCCGCGCGCGACGTGGCGGCGCCTTCGACTGTCACGTCCGCCGAAAACGCTTCGCCACGCCCCAGCGCCAAGCCGTAGCGAAAGTTGCGCGAACCTTCCGATGTGCAGGTGAGCACAAGATCGCCGAAGCCCGCAAGCCCAGCCAGCGTTTCCGCTCTGGCGCCCAGCGCCACGGCAAGGCGCGTCATCTCGGCATAGCCCCGGGTCATCAGCGCAGCGCGGGCGCTGTCGCCAAGGCCAGCGCCGATACTGGCGCCTGCGGCGATGGCGATAACGTTCTTCAGGGCGCCGCCCAGTTCGGCACCGGTGGTATCGGTGGTCCGGTAAAGCCTGAGGACCGGGGTCGAGATCATGGTCTGCAACGCTTCACCTGCAGCATCGTCCTGGCAGGCC
>JBBKVJ010000183.1:0-6663 GCA_037968375.1 Paracoccaceae bacterium
GAATAAGGACGAGGTCGACATCGTCGATTTCCGCCAGGAGTGCCGCAAGTTCGCCGAGGGCTGGGTGGATATCCAGCGCGACGAATTCAAGCGCCTCGGCGTCACCGGCAACTGGGCCGATCCGTATCTGACGATGAACTACCACGCCGAACGCGTGATCGCCGAGGAGTTCATGAAGTTCCTGATGAACGGGACTTTGTATCAGGGTTCGAAGCCGGTGATGTGGTCACCGGTCGAGAAGACCGCGCTGGCCGAGGCGGAGGTGGAGTATCACGACCACACCAGCCATCAGGTTTGGGTGAAGTTTAAGATCGTCAAAGATGGCCGGGTGTTCGTGCAAAACGTCATGCATGACCCTTCCAATCCCGACACCTACACCGCTCCGCACACGGCCTTTCCGAAAGGCACTTCAATTGTCATCTGGACGACCACACCTTGGACCATACCGCAAAACCGTGCTGTCGCGTTCAGTGAAACGTTCTTCTATTGCCTGTTCAAAGTAACGGCAGTTGAAGAGGGGTCATCGGCGACTCCCGGCGAGTATTTGATTCTCGCTGAAACTCGAAAACATGACGTGGCCGAGAAAGCTAAATGCACGATTGAGTATGTTAGACACGTTGAAAAAGGTGAAGTGAACGAGCTCTCCCTCGCCCACCCTTTTCGCAGCGTCGAAGGTGCAAACGGCGAATGGGACTACGACGTCCCACTCCTCCCCGGCGATCATGTCACCGACGAGGCCGGCACCGGCTTCGTCCACACCGCCCCCAGCCACGGCGATGACGACTACAAGCTCGGCGTCGAGCATAACCTGCCGATGACCTACAACGTCGAGCCCGACGGCTCCTTCCGCCCCGACCTGCCGCTTTTTGGCGGCCAGCACATCATCCTGCCCGACGGCAAGGAAGGCCCCGCCAACGTCTCTGTCATCAAGCAACTCGCCTATGCGGGTGCGCTCTTCGCCAAGGGCAAGCTCAAACACTCCTACCCCCACTCCTGGCGCTCCAAGGCCCCGCTGATCTACCGCAACACCCCGCAATGGTGCGCCGCCATCGACCGCCCGGTCGGCGACGGGCAGGACACCTATGGCAAGACCATCCGCGAGCGCGCCCTGACCTCCATCGACCAACTGGTCACCTGGACCCCGCAAACCGGGCGCAACCGTCTGCATTCGATGATCGAGGCGCGGCCCGACTGGGTGCTCTCCCGCCAGCGCGCCTGGGGCGTGCCGCTCACCTGTTTCGTGAATCTCGGCGCCAAGCCCGACGACGCCGATTTCCTGCTGCGCGACGCACGCGTCAACGCCCGCATCGTCGAGGCGTTCGAGGCCGAGGGTGCCGACTGCTGGTACGCCCCCGGCGCCAAGGCCCGCTTCCTCGGCAACGACCACGACCATGACGCCTACATGCAAGTCACCGACATCCTCGACGTCTGGTTCGATTCAGGCTCCACCCACGCCTTCGTCCTCCGCGACCGCGCGGACGGCTCCAAAGACGGCATCGCCGACCTCTACCTCGAGGGCACCGACCAGCATCGCGGCTGGTTTCATTCCTCCATGCTGCAAGCCTGCGGCACGATCGGCCGGGCACCCTACCGAGGCGTGCTGACCCACGGTTTCACGCTGGATGAGAAGGGCATGAAGATGTCCAAAAGCTTGGGCAACACCATCGTCCCCGAGACAATAGTCAAGCAATACGGCGCCGATATCCTGCGGCTCTGGGTGGCTCAGGTCGATTTCACCAACGATCAGCGCATCGGCCCGGAAATCCTGAAAGGCACCGCCGACAGCTACCGCCGCCTGCGCAACACATTGCGCTTCCTCCTCGGCAACCTCGCGGACTTCTCCGAGGCCGAACGCATCGCCCCCGAAAAGATGCCCGAGCTGGAACGCTGGGTGCTGCACCGCCTGACCGAGCTCGACACAACGGTGCGCGACGGCTACGCGAGATACGACTTTCAGGGCGTCTTCCAGGCGCTCTTCAACTTCTGCACCATCGACCTCTCCGCGCTCTATTTCGACATCCGCAAGGACGCGCTTTATTGCGACGCCGCCGATGACCTCCGACGCCGCGCCGCGCGCACCGTCCTGGACATCCTTTTCCACCGCCTCACCACCTGGCTCGCCCCGGTGCTGGTCTTCACAATGGAAGACGTCTGGCTGGCGCGCTTTCCGGGCGAAGACAGCTCGGTCCACCTGCAAGACATCCCCGACACCCCGAAGGCCTGGGCCAACCCCGCGCTCGCCAAAAAATGGGACGGCATCCGCCGCGCCCGCCGCGTGGTCACAGCAGCACTGGAAATCCAGCGCACCGCCAAGGTGATCGGCGCCTCGCTCGAGGCCGCCCCTGTCGTCCATATCGAGGATGCCGACCTCCTGAAGGCGCTGAAATCCATCGACTTCGCCGACCTCTGCATCACCAGCGCCCTGACCCTCACCGCCGACCCCGCCCCGCAGGAGGCGTTCCGCCTGCCCGAAGCCCCCGGCATCGGCGTGGTCTTTGAGACCGCCGACGGCACCAAGTGTCAGCGCTGCTGGAAGATCCTGCCCGATGTCGGCAGCCATAAGCATCCAGGCACTTGCGCGCGCTGCGATCAGGCGCTTTCCTGACACCGGCGGAGCGAAGGGGGCGAATATGGATGAGGCCTATGGCCGGGAAGAGTGGCGGGAAGACGAGGGAGGCGCTGAGGACGAGGCCCGCCGACGCATCGCCGAAGCCGCCCGGACCGGCGCCGAGGTGCTGGATTTCAGCGACCTCACCGCCCTCACCACCCTGCCTGCCGAACTCGCCGACCTCACCGGCCTGCGAAGGCTCTTTGCAGGCGACTTCCGTGCGGATGGCCGAGAAACGCCATTCTATGGACGAAGACTTACCGACATCTCTGCACTCGCCGCCCTCACCGGCCTGACCACGCTGGACCTGAGCCGCACGCCGGTGTTGGACATCCGCACGCTTGCCGCCCTCACCGGCCTGACCACGCTGGACCTGAGCTACACGGAGGTGTCGGAGATCGGCGCGCTCGCCGCCCTCACCGGCCTGACCACGCTGCACCTGAGCGGCACGCAGGTGTCGGAGATCTCAATTCTGCTGCAATTCCCCGCCTTCGCCGAAGAGGGCGCAGAATACCTGTCTTTCCAAGGCACACCCGCCGCCGACCCCGAGAAAGACCGGCGGCTTTACATGTTGTCGCGTCTCGATCCCCAACGCTCGGCCATCGAGACGGTGCAATACCTCAAGGGCACGCACCCCGATTTCCGCGACCCGCCGGGCGGGCGGGCGACGCAGCCCTTGGCCGAACGGCTGGCCGAGGCCTCGCCTGTCAGTTTCGATGTGGCGCAAGGTCAGCTTGCGGCTACCAACCCCGGTACACCCGAGCGGGTGGCGCCGAAGGAACTGACGCTGCGCATTCAGGCGCTGCGGGCACATCTGGCGATCCTGCAGACAGAGGCGGCGGCCAAGCAGGTTCCCGAAGGCGTGAAAGCGCGGCTGACCGCCTATGCCGCCCCGCTGCAGATGGACGAGCCGACCTATATCCTGCTCGACGGGCCAATGTCGTTTCTGCGCGGCGCGGTCGCAGACCCGTTCGTGACCGATGGGTTGGAGAAAGGCTTCGTCGAAGGCTGGCGGCAACTGGTCACCATGCATGACGACCTGCGCCCGCTACTGTTGCCGCCCGAGGAGGAGGACGATCTGCCACCACTCGCGCCCGAAGCCACGCCCGAGGAAGGGATCAAGCTTGCCGATGCAGCGATCGAAGTGGCCGAAGAGGCCGAAGGCCCGGGCGGCACCGACCAGAACGTCGCCGCAGCACTCCGCGCCATCCGCGAATATTTCGAAGTCGCCAAAGCCAACGGGAAACTGCGGCCCGGAATGGTTCGGCGTGGTTTGCGGGCTCTGGGCGGGACGCTGGCCCATATCACCTACCTGGGGGCGGCGGGGACTGCGGTTTCCCAATGGCTGGCCACGCCACAAGGCCAGGCTTTCCTTGCCAAGCTGCAACCCATCCTCGAGATCATCCTGAAATTCTTCCCGCTATGACAAGGCGCAGCCATCGCCACACCCACCGGCGCTGCAGCGAAGTGCAAGGTGAATAGGCCCTCCATTCAAAGCCCCTTCGGCCCGCTGACCCTGACCGAAGAGGCGGGCCAACTGACCCGCCTCACCTTCATCGGCGGCAAGGCAGATCGCACGTCCGACCTTCTGGACGAGGCCGCCCGCCAATTCGACGCCTACTTCGCCGGAACCGCGAAAACCTTCGACCTGCCCCTCGCCCCCACCACCGGCCTGCAGGACGCGTTCCGCGACGCCCTCCTGGCGATCCCCTTTGGCGAAACCCGCACTTATGGGGATCTGGCCAAACGCCTGGGCCAGCCCGCCCAGACCATCGGCCAGTGCTGCGGCGCCAATCCGATCCCGATCATCGTGCCCTGCCACCGGGTGCTCGCCGCCACCGATCTTGGCGGCTATTCCGGCGGTGGCGGGATCGAGACCAAGGTGGCGCTGCTCAAACACGAAGGCGCGGCCTCGCTGCTGATCTGACCCCGCCGACTTCTTTCGGTCGAAAATATTCTCGGGGGGCCTCGCGACACGCGAGCGGGGGCAGACAGCCCCCTTAGCGACATCCGGCCCTTGCCCGTCCGGGCATGAGGCTCTACGCCGCGCTGGGAAGGTATTAGGTTCATGTCAAAAACGACGCCGCCCCGCGCCCCGAAATCGCATCCGTATACCCGATGAGCCTCGGTATCCTCCTCGCCGTGCTTCTGGCCGCGATGCTGCACGCCGGCTGGAATGCGATCGTCAAGATCGGTCTGTCGAAACCGACGTCGATGTTTCTTCTCAGCGTCGGCCATGCGTTGATCGGCATTGCCGTCGCCGTCACCCACCCGCTGCCGGCACCCGAGGTCTGGCCCTGGCTACTCGCCTCGGGACTGATCCACATGGCCTACCAGCTGCTGCTGGCCTACGCCTACGAGCAGGGCGACCTCAGCCGCGTCTATCCCATTGCGCGTGGTGCCGCGCCGATGATGGTGCTGCTGGTCAGCCTGGCTTTTCTCAGCGATCCGATCTCGGGGTGGGAGTTTGCGGGCGTTCTGGTGCTGGGTGCGGGCATCCTTTTGATGGCGCGGGGCATCTTCACCAACGGCGAATCGCGCAAGCTTTTGCCGTTCGCTCTTGGCTCGGCACTGGCCACGGCGGGCTACAGCCTGGCCGACGGGCTGGGCGCGCGGGTTTCGGGCGCACCGTTCGTCTATGTCGGCTGGCTGATGATCTTCTCGGCGCTGTTCTTCACCCCGGCGGTGATCGCGCTGCGCGGTACGGCGGTGCTGCGCGCCAGCCCGCGCGCCTGGGGTCTAGGCATGGTGGCGGCCGCGGCATCCTTCGGCGCCTATGCGATCGCGGTCTGGGCGATGACGGTGGCGCCGATCGCACTGGTCACGGCACTCAGGGAAACATCCATCCTTTTTGCTGTGTTGATCGGCTGGCTGTTCTTCCGCGAACGGATGGACCGGGCCAAGATCGTGGCATCAGTCATGATCGTGGCAGGCGTTGTCCTGACCCGGCTTTAGCCTTGCACACTCAAATCTTCTGCGAAGATTTTTCCGCCCCGCGCACCCGCTCGGGAATAAGCCGCTGCGCGATCCCGGCGAAGGCAAGGTAAAGCGAGGTCGCAACCAGCCCCCAATGCGCCCAGCTTGCGGGATGGAAATTGACCCAGGCCGCCCAGCCCGCGAAAAAGGTCCAGGCCAACGCCACCGGCAGCGACACCGCGCGCCAGCGCTCGGTCCGAACCGGATGGATAAATTTCAACGGCGCGAACATCGCGATTGCGCAGGCCGCGACGATCACCAGGATCGTGCCGAATTCGGGCTTGATCGCGAACAGCACGATCACCACCATGTTCCAGCAACCCGGAAACCCGCAAAACGAGTTGTCCTTGGTCTTCATCCGCGTATCGGCAAAATAGACCGCACTGGCAAAGGTGATGACGATGATCGCGATCCAGCCGGTCCAGCCCGGCAACAGCCCCGATTTGAACAAAGCATAGGCCGGGATGAACACATAGGTCAGGTAATCGATGATCAGGTCCATCAACTCGCCGTCGATCTGCGGCGCATGGGTCTTGACGTGATAGCGCCGCGCCAGGGGACCGTCGATGCCATCGACCACGAAGGCGACGACCAGCCAGAGGAACATCAGACTCCACTTCTCGTCCACCGCTGCCAGCATGGCCAGCATGGCAAATACCGCGCCAGAGGCGGTGAACAGGTGGACCAGGATCGCGCGATAGGCAGGAGTCATCGCGCCGTCATGGCGGAAAACCTGCGGTCGCGCAACGATTCATGCCTTGGGATGGGCACGGGCATAGACCTCCATCAGCCGCGCACTGTCGACCGCCGTATAGGCTTCGGTGGTTGATAGCGAGGCATGGCCCAGAAGCTCTTGAATGGCGCGCAGATCGCCGCCGGCGTTCAACAGATGCGTCGCGAAGGAATGGCGCATGGCATGCGGCGTCACTGTCGCGGGCAGGCCCAGCTGCATCCGCACCGCCTCGACCACCTTGGCGATCTGGCGCGGGTTCAGGGCACCGCCCCGCACGCCGCGAAACAGCGGCTCGCCCCGGCCCAGATCATGCGGGCAGGTGCGGGCATACTGCGCCACCGCCGCG
>JBBKVJ010000184.1:0-5773 GCA_037968375.1 Paracoccaceae bacterium
CGGGCGCGGAACGTCAGGCCGCCCTTTGAGACCGGCTGCGACATGTCGTAAAGGTTGGCAGTGCCCGGATGTTTCATCTCGGGCGTGCCCCAGCAGGGCCACGGCAAGCCATAGTAATCGCCATCGGCGGGGCCGCCGATCGCCCTCAGCGTCGTCTTGTCGAACGTGTGCTGATTGGCCATGTGCAGCTTCAGCCGCTCGGGCGACTGGCCGGTATAGCCGATCGTCCACATGCCGCGGTTGAACTCGCGCGTGATATCCTCGATCAGCGGCTCGCCGTCGACGACCTCGATGTTGCGGAACAGCCGGTCCGAAAAGCCGAACTTGTCGGCGAACATCCGGATGATCGTCTGGTCGGGCTGCGATTCAAAGAGCGGCTCGACCACCTTGTCACGCCACTGCAGCGAGCGGTTCGACGCGGTGACGGAACCTGAGGTTTCGAACTGCGTGCAGGCCGGCAGAAGATATACCCCGTCCTGCCGTTCATGCAGCACCGCCGAGACCGTCGGGTAGGGATCGACCACGACCAGCATGTCGAGCTTTTCCATCGCCGTTTTCATCTCGGTCATCCGGGTCTGGCTGTTCGGCGCGTGGCCCCAAAGGACCATCGCCCGCACCGGCGCGTTCTGGTCCATGTTCTCGACGTCTTCCAGAACGCCGTCGATCCAGCGGCTGACCGGGATGCCGTTCTCGTTCATCAGGCTGCGCGGCTTGCCTTCGCTGTCCTGCATCGGCTGACCGTCAGGCCCTTGCAGATCGACGAACTGCGCCTTGAGCCAGCTCAGATCCTCGCCCCAGACCCGCGCCCAATGCGCCCAGGCGCCGGGGGCCAGCCCGTAATAGCCGGGCAGGTCGTGCGACAGCACGCCAAGGTCGGTGGCACCCTGCACGTTGTCGTGGCCGCGGAAGATATTGGTGCCGCCGCCCGCCACGCCCATGTTGCCCAGCGCCAGCTGCAGCACGCAATAGGCACGGGTGTTGTTGTTGCCGTTGGTGTGCTGGGTGCCGCCCATGCACCAGATCACGGTGCCGGGGCGGTTGTTGGCCATGGTGCGCGCGACACGCTCCATCTGGCTGCCCGGCACGCCGGTGACACGCTCGACCTCGGCGGGCGTCCACTTGGCGACCTCGTCGCGAATCTGATCCATGCCCCAGACCCGGGTGCGGATGAACTCCTTGTCCTCCCAGCCGTTGTCGAAGATGTGCCACAGAAGGCCCCAGATCAGTGCCACATCGCTACCGGGCCGGAACCGCACGTATTCGTCGGCATGGGCCGCAGTGCGGGTAAAGCGCGGATCGCAGACGATCAGCGGCGCGTTGTTCTCTTCCTTGGCTTTCAAAAGGTGCAGCAGGCTGACCGGATGCGCCTCGGCGGGGTTGCCGCCGATGATGAAGATCGCCTTGGAATTGTGGATGTCGTTATAGCTGTTGGTCATGGCGCCGTAGCCCCATGTGTTCGCAACGCCCGCCACAGTGGTCGAGTGGCAGATCCGGGCCTGGTGGTCGACGTTGTTGGTGCCCCAGTAGGCGGCGAACTTGCGGAACAGATAGGCCTGCTCGTTGTTGTGCTTGGCCGAGCCCAGCCAATAGACGCTGTCCGGCCCGCTTTCCTCGCGGATCGACATCATCTTGTCGCCGATCTCGTTGATCGCGGTTTCCCAGCTGATCCGTTTCCAGACCCCGCCTTCCTTCTTCATCGGATACTTCAGCCGCCGTTCGCCATGCGCATGTTCGCGCACCGCTGCGCCCTTGGCGCAATGGGCGCCCAGGTTGAAGGGGCTGTCCCAGCCCGGCTCCTGACCGGTCCAGACGCCGTTGGCGACCTCGGCGATCACCGTGCAACCGACCGAACAGTGGGTGCAGATCGATTTGATCGTGTTGACCGCATCGCCCATCGCCTGGGCCTCGGCGCGGGTGACCGTACCGCCCACGGCGCCGATCGCGGCAAGACCGCCGATCGCCAGACCCGAGCCGCGCAGGAACGCGCGGCGATCGACCGATTTCTCGCCGACGGTGGACAGGAAGGATGTGCGGGACGCGCCTCGCGTGTCACCGCTGGTTTTTTTCCTGAGCATGGTTCTCTCCCCTTTTGGTCCGGCTTAACCCCGCCGGTGGGATTTCGGGTTCAGGTCCGCTTTAGAAGCGGGCGCTGGCGTAATAGGCGCGGGTATGCGCGGTATCGGCGATGCCCTCGGCACTGGCGCCTTCGGCAGCTTCGGCCTCGGTGGTGCCCAGCGCCGCTGCGGCTATCGCTGCCGGTGCGGCAGTGGATGCCAGCTTGAGAAAATCACGGCGGCTCTTTTCCGCCCCTTCAGATTTCTTGCTCATCGGGTTCCTCCCCTTTTCGTCATTTCGGGCGCCATCCCGGCCCCCTCAAGTTTCAATTCACATGGGCGCTCAGCCGGAAGGCCTCGCGCTCGATCTCCATGAAGTGCCGCCCGACCGCACCGACCGGCGCATAGAAGACCGAGCCTTTGGCGGCCTCCAGATCGGTAAAGAAGTGTTTGGCCCAGGGCGCGATGTGGCGGTTGAAGAACTCGCGCTGTCGGGTCAGGTCCGCCGGTGCGCCGAACGTCCCGTTGATCATCCCGCCCATCATCTCCATCAGGCTGGCAATATTGTCCTCCGGCTCGAAAACGGTCGGCGCCCGGGCGATGCCAAGACGGCCCATGTCCTGACGCAGCGCGGCCAGCGGCTTTTCGTGCAGGAAACCGGTCATGTAGTAGCTGGCATAGGGCAGCAACTCGCCGCGTCCGAGGCCGATGAAAAGATCGTTGAACTCGCGTTCGGCCGCAACGGGTGCGGTGGCATTCGCCAGCTTGGCCAGCGATCCGATGGCTTGACCCAAAGGCGTTTGATCGCCGGTCAGGGCGGCGGAGCGTTTCAGCAGGTCCTTGCCCGGCGGGCCGGCCAGCAGAGCAGCCAGATAGCCATAAAGGTCGCCGCGCAGGCGGTCTTCTTCGGTGATCTTCTGCTTGATGGCGGCGTCAGCCATGCGCGGCCTCCCCGGTGAAGGCAAAGCGCATATGGCGGCGCGGTGCGGGGGCTTCAGGCCCATCCGTTTCGGGCCCATCGGTTTCAAGCTCAACCGCCACGGGCGCGAAATCACCCTCCGGCTCGTCGGCCACTTCGGCCAGCGCGATCTCGGACTTGACCTCTACTTCGGTCTCCGTCTCAACCTCAATCTCAGCTTCCGCCTCGGCCAGCGCCTTTTTCGCCTGCGCCAGCACGTGCTTCAGCATGCCCTTGCCGACCTGATAGGTGGTCTTCATCCCCGGTACGACGGTCGCGGCGTCGGAAAAATCCTCGCCGTGATCGACAAGCCCGTCAAGATTGGCCAGCACCGGGTTCGACCGCCAGAGACGCCGCAGCGCCCGGCGGCGCAGATGTTCTGGCACGGCGGATTTCAGGAAGCCGGTGAAATCGTCACCCTGCTGCAGGGTGTCGGGGTCGCTCAGACCCAGTTCCTCGAGAATTTCGGCGTCGCTCCGATCCTCGGGTGCGGCAGCCTGATCTGCAGGCTGCCGAACCTCGTCCGCTGCGCGCGCGGCCTCAGCCGCCTCTTCCGCCTGAACGCCAGCCCGGCGGCGCGACCAGAAATCCTGTGGCTCCTCGCGGCCCATCCTCACGCCCTCCCGACCAGCGGGCCGCGTGGCGCGCGGTAGACGTCCGAGGCCTGGCGGACCCGCGGATCGCCCTTGCCGTCCTCGACCAGATCGACGCGCTTGTGGTCGCGCTTGCGCTTGATGAACGGCACCTCGACATGGTGCGCCGCAACGAAATCCTCGATCCAGGCGATCAGACCGGAGGGCATCGGCACCAGCTCAATCAGCCCGTCGCCGCTGTCCATGTAATCCTGCCCCTCATAGGCCGAGGCGGTGACGATCACCGGCTCGAACGGCATCGGTGCATCGGGCGCGGTGGCATCACGCAAAACCACAACGACGCCCGGCAGTTTCGAGCCGAGGGAAACCTTGTAAGCTTCGGTATCGGTGGAATACAGCGTCAACGGCAGGGTCGCGGCGTGAAATTCGACCGCGTCGCCCTCGCGTCGCAACTCGCGCCAGGTGGCAGGCCCTGCCCCCGGCAGAACCGCGCTGACCGTCCAGGCCCACTTTGCCCAACGCGTCACCCCCGGCGTCCGGCGGACGACGATACCCAGTGGCAGCGTTTTTTGAACAAGCGCCATGTAAGGTGCGTGGCCTCCCCGATTTCCCCTGCGCCTTTTGTGGCGCTTAGGGGATCAGCTTGGCCGCGCCCGTGTCCCGCCACAAATCAATTCTGCCCAAATCGGAGCGAATTCTTGTCTTCGGAACGTAAACTGGACATTTTGTCCATATCCACGCCGGGGCTGGTATCGGGCGAGGGCCGATATGACCCTGCACGAAAACCCGTGCTTTTCACTCGGAATTAACCATGTGGATTCCGTCGAATCACGTACCTCAGCCCGGCTTTCGGCCTTTACGGGGCGGCGCCAATCATGCCTAGTCTGGCAGCGCGCGCGACCCGGCCCTACCCGATAACCCGCCCGCGCGGGGGAGGATGATGACCCGCAAAGTGATCCTGTGCGATTGTCTCGGCAGCCAGACGATTGACGCCGACGGCCTGTCGAAGGCCACCGGACTGGCGTGTTCGCGGGTCCACACTGCACTTTGCACGCGCGAGGCGGATGTCGCCGCCAAGGCGATGGCGCAGGGCGAGGTGATCATCGCCTGCGGTCAGGAAAGCGTCCGCTTTGAGGAGATCGCAGCCGAGATCGGCGCGCCCGCGCCTTTTTGCGTCGATATCCGCGACCGTGCGGGATGGTCGGCGGACAAGACCACGACCCCCAAGATGGCAGCACTTCTGGCCGAGGCGCAGATCGCCCCCGCGCCGATCAAGACGCTTGATGTTATCGCCAACGGCACCTGCCTGGTGATCGGCGCCGCCGAGGTGGCCCTGCCCGCCGCCGAGCGGCTGTCGGGCGTTCTGGCAGTGACAGTGCTTTTGACTGACCATACCGACCTGCCGCCGACCCGCGCCTATGAGGTGATCCGGGGCCGCATCTCGACTGCCAGCGGCGCCCTTGGTGCCTTTCGCCTTTCGCTCGACGCCCTGCAGCAGGTTGAACCCGGCGGTCGCGGCGACCTCACTTTCACCGCAACGCGCGACGGCGCCGAGACGCATTGCGCCGTCCTCCTCGACCTCACCGGCAACCCGCCGCTGTTCTCGGCGCACGAAAAGCGCGACGGCTACCTGCGTGCCGATCCCGGCGACCCGAACGCGGTGGCGGCGAAAGTCTTCGAAGCGGCCCAGCATGTCGGCACTTTTGAGAAGCCGCTGCACGTAGCGCTGGCCGAACATCTCTGCGCCCATTCCCGCGCCGGTCAGACCGGCTGCACCCGCTGCCTTGACGCCTGCCCCACCGGGGCCATCACCCCCGCAGGCGACCATGTCGCCATCGACCCGATGATCTGCGCGGGCTGCGGCGCCTGCTCATCGCTCTGCCCCTCGGGCGCGATCACCTATGACGCGCCGCCGGTGGCGCATCTCCTGCGCCGCATCCAGACCCTGGCTGAGGCCTACCTCGCCGCAGGAGGCACCCAGCCCCGGCTTTTGATCCACGACGCACCGCACGGACGCGAGATGATCGCCTTCGCCGCCCGCTACGGACGCGGCCTGCCCGCCGATGTGATCCCGCTGGAGGTCGAGGCGCTCGCAGGCTTTGGCCATGCCGAGATGCTGGCGTCGATTGCGATGGGCTTTTCAGGCGTCAACATCGTCCTCGCCCCGA
>JBBKVJ010000185.1:0-3901 GCA_037968375.1 Paracoccaceae bacterium
GTGACATAGGTGACTTCCCACTCGCCGTCCCACAGAAGCGTGGTTACGGATTCGTCCTGCGGCTGACCATAAAGGCTGATCACCGGTTTGGTTCCCGGCGCCCAGTCCATCGCGTCCAATGCCTGACCGACGGCGATCATGCCATAAAGTGGCGCCTCGAATGCGCCGGCCAGTTCGCCCGTCACCATTTCTGCGTCACGTCCGTTGTGGCGAAACACCGGGAAAGAGGCACGTTCTTCGGCAACACGGATCACATCACCCAATTCGACCACACCGCGCGCGCCGGGCAGCACATTGGCAGGGATCGGGGTAGACAGAAACCGTTCGTCCAGCACCCGGTCGCCTTTGGCGCGCGCGATGCGGATCGGGATCGGATGGCGGCCGTCAGCGCGGTGCGAATATCCCACCGTACGCCCGCCGTTTAGGATTGCCAGCGTGTCGAACACATCGCTTTCCTCGACGCTGAAAAACTCCAGATCATCGGTGCTGATCGTAGCGCGCATTCGCCGTGGCTGGGTGCCGAAACTGTCATCAACGTCGACAACAAAGGGCACAGATTCAAAGGCTGCTCGCACCTTCGTGGCGGCGGCGCGCCTTGTGTCAGCGTCGGGGCCATAGATCTCGGCCAGCAAGGTTGCGATAACCGGGGGTCCGGGTGGTGGCTCGACGGTTTTCAGGCTGGTGCCTTCGGGCAGTGACAATGACGCCAGCCGGGCGCGGATATCCAACGCAATGTCATGGCTGGGCCGGTCTCGCTCGGCCTTGGGCGCGAGGGTAATCTGCACCTCACCCAGATGAGGCTCTGCGCGCAGGTAGTAGTGCCGCACCAGACCGTTGAAGTTGAAAGGGGCCGAGGTGCCAGCATGGGTCTGTACTGACACAACCTCGGGCAGTTGCAAAACCACGCGCGCAGCATCTTGCGCCACCCGGTCCGTTGCTTCAACTGACGCTCCTTCGGGCAGGTCGATGACCACTGACAGTTCGGATTTATTGTCAAACGGCAACAATTTGACAGTCACATCCTCAGTGTAGAGCAGGCCAAGTGAGCCAAAGGACAGAACCGCAGTGATAAGCAAGAATGCCAGACAGCGGGTCTTACTCGCCAGCAAAGGTCGTGCCACCATACCGTAAGCCCGGCCGAGAAACCCGCCGGGATGGCTTCCATCAGCATCGTCATCGCCATGCGCTGCCATCGGCGCGCGACCTGCCACTTTGACCATCAGCCATGGTGTGATGATCACGGCCACAAAGAAGGAAAAGATCATCGCAGCACTGGCATTCGCCGGGATAGGGCTCATGTAGGGGCCCATCAAGCCCGAGACGAACAGCATCGGCAACAGGGCGGCTACCACCGTCAGTGTGGCAACGATTGTCGGATTGCCTACTTCGGCCACGGCCTCAACCGCGCCGGTCAGCCGGCTGCGGTCGTCGTTCATCCCCCAATGGCGCGCGATGTTTTCGATCACGACAATTGCATCGTCAACCAGAATACCAATCGAGAAGATCAACGCGAACAGCGATACCCGGTTCAGCGTATAGCCCATGATCCAAGCCGCAAAGAGCGTCAGCAGGATCGTCACCGGGATCACAACCGCCACCACGATCGCCTCGCGCCAGCCAATGGCAAGCCACACCAGTGCAACAATCGAAAGGGTGGCAAGGCTGAGATGAAACAACAGCTCATTGGCCTTTTCATTCGCGGTTTCACCGTAGTCGCGGGTAACGATGACGTCGATGGTTTCCGGGATCAGGCTGCCTTCAAGCGCCTCGACCCGGTGCAAGATTTCCTCTGCCACGATCACCGCATTGGCCCCGGCACGTTTGGCCACAGCCAATGTGACGGCTGGCGCGCGCGTTACCGTTCCATCCTCGGCGCGGCCCAAATTGGCGACGATCAAGTTCGCACTGTCTGACACAAAGTTTACCTGTGCCACGTCGGCGACATAGACTGGCCGCCCGTCGCGGGTGGTCAGCAAGAGGTTGCCGATTTGCGCAGACGTCACCAGCGTTTCACCCACCACCAGATCAATCTGATCGCCGCCGTCGCGCAGCTTTCCGGTGTTTTGCGACCGGTTGGCATTGGCCACCTTGGCCGCAAGCTGCTGCAAGGTGACACCGTAAAGCGCCAGCCGCTCGGGGTCGGGCGCGATGCGGATCATTTCGGGCACCTCGCCCACCAGATAGGTCAGTCCGACATCCTCGGTCTTGGCAACCTGAGTGCGCAGTTCACGGGCGATCCGCGTCAGATCATTGGCGCTGATCCCTTCCACTCCCGGTTTGGGCGCAAGCGTCAGCGACACAATCGCCACATCGTCAATGCCGCGCCCGACGACCAGCGGCTCGGGGATGCCAACCGGAATACGGTCCATATTGGCGCGGATCTTGTCGCGCACCCGTAGCACTGCGGTATCTGACGCGGTGCCGACCTTGAAGCGCACTGTGACCAGCACATTGTCATCTCGGGTCGACGAGTAAACATGTTCTACCCCGTCGATCCCTTTGACGATCCCTTCCAGCGGTTCAGTCAACAGTTTAACCGCGTCCTCGGCATGCAACCCCGGGGCCTGCACATGAATATCCACCAACGGAACCGAGATTTGCGGCTCTTCTTCGCGCGGCAGGGATGAAAGCGCGACCAGCCCCATCGCCAACGCCGCCAGAATGAACAAAGGTGTCAGGGACGAGGCGATGAACGCCCGCGTCAGTCGCCCGGCGATGCCAAGATTGACCGTTGCGGGGGTCTCACTCATCTCCGGTCACCACCCGGTCGCCCGAGACAAGGCCTGACAACACCTCGATCATCGTGGCCCCGTCAAGTGTCTGGCGCTGGCCCAGAACAACAGTGCGCAAAATTGGGCCTTCGGGGCCAGCTACCTCGACGAAATCAAGGCCGGTCCGGGTGATAACAGCGGTCTCGGGCACCATCAGTGCTGTGCGGGTGTCGACCGGCAGGCGCACCAGCACCCGTGCGTTGATAAAGCCGTCGGGCAGATCCGGGACCTCCACATCAGCAATCACCCGGCCGTTTTCGATCAGCGGATAAATTCGCTCCAGCGTGCCCTGCGACGGTCCCGAGACGGTTTCAATCTCGATCGCAGCACCTTCCTGCAAAAAGGCAGCATGACGTTCAGGTACCGCTATACGCAGAAAAATTCCGCCGCCGCCTATAGTGGCCACAGCCTCGCCTGGCAATACCACTGCACCTGCCGCTACCAGCACAGTCAACACGCGGCCCGCGATTGGGGCCAACACCGAACCCTCAAGTGCTTGCTGCTCCACCACCTTGTGATCAGCGCCAACTGCCGCGATTTGGCCCGTCAGCACATCGACTTGGGTGCGCAGGGCGTCGAGCCTTTGCGCCGTGGTCACACCTCGCGCCAACAGATCCTCGCCTCGTGCCAGTTCGACCTTGGCATTGTCCAGCTTTGCCGCCAGCGCCTGCAACTGCGCGTCAATGGCCGCAAGCTGGTAGTCAATCTTTGCATCGACGACGTTTGCCAACACCTGACCCGCATTCACGACATCGCCTTCGATGACATCAAGCGACACAAGTGTGCCGCCCAACCTAGCGCGGGCTGGGATGCGGCTGCGCGCTTCGATCCGGCCATACACCGCCTTCCATTCCGTCACCGACACCGCAGCCAGCGGCACATCTTCGGCAAGCGAAGCCAGCGGGAATATCGCCGCGAAGGCGATTATGGCAATCAAGGTTCGCATGATCATTCCACTTCGTGGGCTGGGGGACAGGAACCATCACCGGCCGGCAATATCAGGCCTAGGTGGGGTCAAAACGCAGTGCCGGGTTTGACACCGAGCCGTTTGAAAGCCATCGCCGCCGGGCAAAAACCGGTAAAGGCAGACTGCATCTGGTTCGCGCCCACGAAAACCGTCAGCCAGACGA
>JBBKVJ010000186.1:0-3911 GCA_037968375.1 Paracoccaceae bacterium
AGCTTGGAATTCAGTTCTCACCCGAGCCATTTGAGAGAACTGAGTTTAGATTTCGGTGTTTTCGCGAAACAATTTCCTTGAATTTTGGCGGAAATTTCACTCCACCGACTTTTTCAACAAAATCGGCCGTTCAGGACGTTCCGGCCATGAGCTGTCGTTGCGTTTTCCAGTCCAACTTAGCCGGCTCCAGCAGCATCGCGAGCGTCACCTCCGGCCCTTGCTGCCCATCCGCGATCGACTCTACGAGGTTTGGCGCGAGGAGTGTCAGTCGCAGGACGCGGGTCATGTAGGACGGCGCGATCCCCTCGCACTCGGCCAGTTCGGCGATGGTGACGAAGTCGCCCGATTGCAGCATTCGCTTCCACCGGAACGCGCGGGCCATCGCCTTGACCAGCGTGCTGTCCGTCCGTCTCGGATGCGGGACGCCCTCCGGCAGCAGCATCTCCTTGCGCCCGCCGCGCTTCACGACACGGAAGGGGACATGCACGGTATTTGTTTCGGGGATCGGCCGCGCGCCGGTCATGCGGCTATCCCTACTTTGGCGCTCATTTCGCGCGCCAGCCCCGCCAGCCCATCCATTCGAAACCGCACGTTCAGTCCATCGGCGTCGAGGTCGACCCTCTCGACAAGAAGCGCCACAATGCGCGACTGCTCTGCGGGAAACAACTCGTCCCACAGCGGGTCCAGCCGGGTCAGGGCTTTGCTGGCGTCAGCCTCGGTTATTCCACTGTCCTGCGAGCGGCCGCCTTCCATGTGCCCGCCACGATTGCGGGTTGCCGGAAGAGCGCGCGGAGTTGGTCTATGACGGCGGCCTCGATCTCGCCCGCGGGGACACGACCGACCGGGCATGATCCTGCACCGTGCTTCAGAAACGTTTGGCTGGCCAAAGCGCATTTCAGATGCGTCCGGCGGTGTGATAAGTCCGCGCAAGGCAGGCGTGTGGCGGAAGACATGGAGGGCAAAAGGAATGCACGATTTAGCCGGTTGTGCGCCAGCGGGACCAGAGATGTCTTCAGTAGGGCGACGAAACCTTTTTGCGCGAGGCTGTGACCCGAAGTCGACGTTCTAGCCTTTTTGCCGCGAACGGCAGGTCCGAGCCCATATTTCCAAATGCTGCGCTAGGTAGCTGATTGGCGAGAGCGACCCAGCGGTTCCGTAGTATGACGCCTGGACGTCTGCAGTTCATGGGGATGAACGCGACGCCGGTCGCATCTGGAGCGACGCGCATCGTGGCGACGGGCCGCCCATTTCATTGCCGAGTCAGGGCGTCGCATTTGGTGGTGCGCTTGTTACCCGTAATGTTACCCCAGCGAAGAGAGATAGAGCGGCAGGCCGCCGTCGTTTCCACAAGGTTTTGTTATTATGGGGATTTTTGGCTCCGGCGGTAGGGATCGAACCTACGACCAATTGATTAACAGTCAACTGCTCTACCGCTGAGCTACGCCGGAACACCGGGGCGGCTATAGCAACTGTGCTTGCAGGCGTCCAGAGGGTATCGGGCGGAACGTCGTGCCGGGTGCTGGCGTGCTGTCGCGGGCGGCCTCGCAGCGCCTCAGGTCGCCACGAAACCGCTGTCGGCAGAAAGTGGCGCGTCGCATCCGGCGTGTCCGCGTCCGGCCAGGTCGATGAGATGCGCCAGAACGTTGCGGGTGGCAGCTGGCAGCAAGGCGGGCGGGATATCGGTGTAGATAAGGTGCGCCAGACTGGCGGCGGATTGCGGCATATTGGTGAGTGCGGCCAGAATCGCGGCCTCGCGGTTGCGTCGGTGGGCGGTCAGTTCCGCAAGGCGCGCCTGTGGGTCGGTGATCGCAGGACCGTGGCCGGGCAGGTAAAGCCGGTGGCTGTGTTTCGACAGCCGGTCGAGCGAGGCCATGTAATGGCCCATGTCTCCGTCGGGTGGCGAGACCAGCGTGGTGGCCCAGCCCATGACGTGATCGCCGGAGAACAGCGTGTCGCCATGGGCAAAGGCCAGATGCGTGCCCAGGTGGCCGGGCGTCGCCACCACCTGCACGCGCCAGTCGGGGCCTTCGATCAGGGTGCCGTCGGCGACCCTCTCGTCCGGTGCGAAGCCAAGGTCCAGCCCTTCACCGCCACCTGCCAGCCCCGAGACGGCAAGCGCCTGCATCGTGGCGCTGCGACCTTCGGTTGCCCTTCCTGCGGCGTGGATCGGCGCGCCGGTCGCCTGGGCCAGCGGCCGGGCGAGGCTGGAATGGTCGAGATGCGCATGGGTCACAAGGATGGCGACGACGGTTTCACCGCGCTTGAGGCCTGCGAGTAGTGCCTGCAGATGGCCCGGGATCGCGGGACCGGGGTCGATCACCGCGACCTGGCCCCGGCCCAGGATATAGCTGTTGGTACCCTGATAGGTCAGCGGCGAGGGGTTCGGCGCCAGAACCCGCCTTATGCCATCTGCCACGACCTCTGCCATCTTCGGCCCTTCCGCTTGTCCGCCCCCAAGGCTAGCCTTACCGCATGTTCTTCCGTTGGCTCAAACGCTTCTTGCCGCGCGGCCTTTATGGCCGGGCCGTGCTGATCCTGCTGGTGCCGGTTGTGGCGGTGCAGCTGGTCGTCTCGGTGGTCTTTTTGCAACGTCATTTCGACCGCGTGACCGAGCAGATGACGCGCAGCGTGACGATCTCGCTCAACCACCTTCTGTCCGAGATTGCGGCGGCGCCCGATCTGGCGGCAGCGCAGGCAGTGGCGGCGCGGCTTGGCCCGGCCCTGGGATTCGTGGTGGCACTGCCTGGTGGTCCGGTTCAGAACTCACGGCTGTTCTATGATCTCTCGGGCAAAAGCATTGTGCGGACCTTGCGGTTGGAAGTGCCCGAGGTCACCGGTATCGGGCTGGTCGGTCCGGCTGGCGGCATTGGTGATCTGCGGCTTGCCGTGGCCACCATGCACGGCCCGGCCATGATCGGCTTCCGGCGGGTCCGGGTCTCGGCGTCGAACCCGCATCAACTGCTGGTCATCATGGGGTTTGCGGGGCTGTTGATGACCTTTGTCGCCTTCATCTTCCTGCGCAACCAGCTGCGCCCGATCACCCGGCTGGCGAAAGCCGCCGACGCCTATGGTCGGGGCCAGATCGTGCCCTACCGGTTGCGGGGTGCAACCGAGGTGCGGGCGGCGGGGGCGGCGTTTCTGGCGATGCGTTCGCGGATCGAAGAGGCGCGGGCGCAGCGCACGCTGTTGCTGTCCGGGATCAGCCACGATCTGCGCACGCCCCTGACGCGGCTGCGGCTGGGTCTGTCGCTGGCCGAAGAGGACGACGAGACCGCCGCGATGGTCCGCGATGTGCGCCAGATGGAGCAGATGCTGGACGATTTCCTGGACTATGCGCGCGGCGAGGCCTCGGGCGAGATGGCGCCGGGGCGGCCCGATGAAATCGCCACCCGGGTGGTCGAGAACGCGGCGCGAATCGGGCGCGACGTTGTGTTGAACATGTCCGACGCGGCGCGGACCCAGATACCGATGCGGGCGCGCGCGGTCGAACGTGCCGTCGAGAATTTGGTGCAGAATGCCTTGCGCCACGCTGCCCATGTCCGCCTGACGGTCGAGGTCGATGCGACAAACGTGCGCTTTGTGGTCGAGGATGACGGCCCGGGCATTCCGGCGTCGCGGCGCGAAGAGGCGGTTCAGCCCTTCGCCCGGCTTGATCCTGCGCGCAATCAGGACAGCGGCGGCGGCGCCGGGCTGGGTCTGGCCGTCGCCCTTGACGTGGCGCGTGGCCACGACGGTGCGCTGCGGCTGGGTGACAGTGCCGATCTGGGTGGGTTGCGGGCCGAGCTGGCGCTGGTGCGGTAGCCGCGCGGAGACGGTATCTGGTAGGCCCGGAGGGATTTGAACCCCCAACCTAAGCGTTATGAGCGCTCAGCTCTAACCGTTGAGCTACGGGCCCGCCGGGCACTTGACTA
>JBBKVJ010000187.1:0-5529 GCA_037968375.1 Paracoccaceae bacterium
CACGCCAAGGCCGATGGTGCAGGTCGATTTGCCTTCGGCACCCGCTTTGATGCCTGTTCGGCCGACACCGAATCCGCCCGCACCCGAATCCTTTCCGCCGCGGTCGCGGCAGGTGCCGAAGGCAAATCGACCTGCACCATCGGCCTTGGCGTGCCGTCGCCACGCTGGAGCGATGCGGTCGAGGCCGGAATTCAGGCCCTGGCCCAGCTTGGCGCCGGCAGTCTGACCTTCTCGGATGCCGATATCTCGCTGATCGCCGCCGATACCGTCTTGCAATCCGATTTCGACCGGGTGGTGGGCGAGTTGGACCGCGAACTGCCGGATATCTTCTCGCTGACCGCGGTTCTGACCGAAAGGCCCGACACCACCACCGGTGGCCCGCCGGCATTCACCGCGACACTCGGCGCCGATGGGCAACTGCAGATGCGCGGCAGGCTGACCGATGAGCGGGTCCGCACCATCGTCGAAAGCTTCGCCGCCGCCCGCTTTGGCTCGGGCCAGGTCGACAACGCCTCGCGCCTTGATCCCGAACTGCCCGAAGGCTGGCCGGTGCGGGTGCTGGCAGCGCTGGAGGCGCTGGCCGAACTGACCAGCGGCGCGGTGCTGGTGCAGCCCGATCTGGTGCGGATCAACGGCTCGACCGGCAATCCCGACGCCAATGCCGAGATCGCGCGGCTTTTGGCGTCGAAACTTGGCGAGGGCGCGAAGTTCGAGATTTCGGTCAGCTACGAGAAGAAGCTCGATCCCGTCCTGGGCCTGCCGACACCCGAGGAATGCGTGGCCGACGTGAACACCATCCTGTCGGCCCGCAAGATCACCTTCGCGCCGGGATCGGCCGAGATCGAGGGCGATGCGCTGGATACGCTCGACGCGATCGCGCAGGCGCTGGCCGACTGCAGCGATGTGGCGATGGAAATCGCGGCGCACAGCGACAGCCAGGGCCGCGAGGAAATGAACCTGACGCTCAGCCAGTCGCGCGCCGACGCGGTGCTGACCGGGCTTCTGGCGCGGCGTGTGCTGACCTCGAACCTGCGCGCGGTGGGTTACGGTGAAGGTGTCCCCATCGCCGACAACGACAGCGAAGACGGGCGCGAGGCGAACCGGCGTATTGAATTCACCCGGATCTTGGCCGATGAAGAGCCTGCGGCGGGCGATGTGCCACCGATTGACGGGGGCCAAGTGCCTGCAGAGGGTGGCGAAACGCCGTCTGATGCGGCGGATGGCCCCGCCGAAGAGGCGCAAGCCGGGACCGGGAATGAACAGAACTGAATTTATCGTCGTTACGGCCATTATCCTTTTCGTCGCGTTCGCGCTGGGCTGGTTCGCCTACTGGCTTTTGCACCGGCTTTCGCGGGTTTCGGGGGCCGAGATGGGCGAGCTGGAGCGGATGGCGCAGGAACTGCATGACGCGGAAGAAACCCGTGACCAGGCAATCACTTACCTGCAGCAACGCGAGGCGGAACTGACCAACCAGATCGCCCAGACCGAGGCCGAACTGCGCGCCGCGATGGACGGCCTTCGTGATGCAAGGCACGAGGCGGAAGAGCTGCGCGGCTATATCGAGCGGATGAATGTCGGCTGAGCGGCCTGGCGACGCATTTCTCTGCAGCGGTTAGGGGCCAGCCGGATCGCGCAGGCGCCGAAACGTACTGGCGATCGGCCTCACGGGGCGATACCCAATAAAGGCGCAGCACGATGCTGATCTTAGGATCAGCAATTATGCGATATGATGGCATAATGCTGAAATCGAGCAACGTTGTACGATGGCACTTCGTTGCGGTCACGCGACGGACTTAACCTCGACGTTGCTGGGAACGGACCTTCAGCCAAACACCAAGCAGGCCGACTACCAGGTGTAGCCGACCGTCAGCGATCCGCCGTAGCCCCTCGCATCGCTGGAATATTCCGCATTGACCGCGCCGTCGACATAGAAGCCGTTGGCAGCAGCGATCCCCAGATTTGCCGCCAGGATCAGTGAATCCCGGTCACGGGTCGCTTGCGTCATGGGAATAGCCACACCGGGGGTGGTCAGGAAAGACCGAGACCCCGGTTCGTTCGTGGCAAGTTCATGCGCCCAGGCGGCGCGAAGCCCGAATGTCGGCGCGCCGGCGACTGTGGGGTCAGCGGGCCATTGCACCGCGACCCCCAGTTCCGTGCGCAGCGAGGTGTCGGTAACCTCGTCATAGTGCAGCGCATAGCTGGATGACCCCAACGCTGCAGACTCGGAATAGGCGTCGGTGGTGACGGATTTGCCGCGCAGCCCGACGAACGGCGTGAAGATGCCCATGTTGTAGCCCGCTTCGACATGCGTGGCGAGGCTGTTCGCCGTCGTCTCGCCGGTCAGCCGGTCGGTGCCGGCAATCGTCACGGTGCGATCCGTGGTGATGTCGCTAAGCCCGTAGGCAAGCGCTCCTTCGACATAGCCACGCTGAAACGACGTCCGACCGCGCAGCGCCAGGTAGACGGTGTCGCTGGTGCCGGACCCGTTACCAGCGGCCAGGGCGAAATCCGCCGTGTTCCAGGACAGGGCGACGCCGACGTCCGAGCTGCTGTTCGGCGCGAAGTTCAGACCAGCAGCGATGCCGCTGTTGGTCGAGGTGCTTTCGTGCCAGCCAGCATCAACATCACCGTCGATGACATACCGCGAGCCATAGCCGGCGACCCAGACGTCCCATTGGTTGGGCTGCACGGCGGCGGGGGTGGCATAGGCCAGAGCTTGCCCGCCAGTGGTGGGTTCCGGCGGCCCGTATTTCTGCGAATATTCGTTGGTCCGATCCGGCACCATACCGGGCGGGATGTCGCGATCACGCGGCGGCGCGACCTGAGGCCGCGGATGGCGGCCGGACCGCATGACGGTGTCGAGGAACGCATCCATCGACTGCAAGGCCATCGGCGCGACGCCGCGCGATACCGCGCCCGACGTCTGTGCGAGACCCGCAGCCAGACCCTGACCCGCAACCGAGCAGATCGAGATGGTATTGGTGTCCAGCGTGACCGACCCGTTGCGCGCCCAGGCGGAACCACAGGCGATGGTGGCACCGGTGTTCAACGAGATGCTGGTCAGCGCCACGATCTAGCCGGACAGACCGGCTGTGGTATCAAGCGTCGCGGAACTGCCGACCCGGAAGTAGACGTTGCCACCCTGCGCCCCGTTCTGAAGCACCACCGAAGAGCCGCTTCCAGCGGTCAGCGTCGAGCCGACATTGATGATGAAGATCGCATCGGGATTGCCGCCCGCATCCAGTATCAGCGTTCCACCCGCCGCAAGATTTGCGGAGGAATCATAGTTGTACACACCCGGCGTCAGCGTCATGCCTGCAAGATCCTGACCTGTCAGGTCGCCCCCGCTAGAGGTCGGCAGCCCTGACAGCGAGATGTAAAGCGCGGTCAGTTCGTTTTGAACGCGCCCCGCCACGGCATCGGCGATGTATTCCGTGCCGGTCAGCGTGACACTTCCAGAACCGGTATAGGAGGTGCCCGGACTAAGCGCGATGTTTCCGTTGATCGTTGTCGGGCCGGTGTTGGTCAGCGTCTGGCCGGCCACGACGGCAAAACTGCTCAGGTCCTGCGCGGCGGCTTCACTGAGCGGGGCGATACTCAGCGGGACTGCGGCAAGCGCCGCGCCAACAACAGTAATAATCGATCTGGACATCAGACACTTCCTTTTGCGAACCTCATTTCCGCTCGACGCAAGACACGGTTCACCTCGGCATTCGGAGGGTCGATTGATGGGCCGGAACGAAGTAATCTGTGCTGCATTTCAAAGCGGCTCAGCAGCAGTGATCAGCATCAGAATTGGCTTTAGCGCGGCGATCAGAAAGCAGCACGCCATGCGAAAACTACGCCATTAACGTATGGAACTTTCGCAAGAAAGCACCAAGCCTGTCTATTCACTAGGCGCCTCGGGTTCCTGACACAAGTGGCAGGATGCAACGGGCGGCGTGACAGACAACCGAGAGGGTATTAAAGCCACACCGTCGTCCGGCGTATTCGGGTTGAAATCTGGTCACCAGCGCTGGTTCTGGTGAATCGGGCAAGAATGGAATTTCCGTTCCAATGGCCTGCTTTTAACGCCGCAACTCAAACATGAGGAACCAGCAAAGGCCGTGCCTCGGTCAATCCATCGCATCGGATTGCTGTGAAAACTTGTCGTCCTTGCCCCGCTTCACCACCGCCGCAGCGCCGCCTCATCCGCGTCTTTCGCTGCCACCCATTCCTCGCCGTCCTCCCCGATCTCTTTTTTCCACAACGGGGCGCGGGATTTGAGGTAGTCCATCAGGAACTCGGCCGCCGAAAACGCGTCGGCGCGGTGCGGCGCAGCGGTGGCAACCATCATGATCGGCTCGCCGGGGGTGAGGCAGCCGAAGCGGTGGATCACCAGGCTGGCGGTGAGGGTCCAGCGGGCGGCGGCCTCGGCCTCGATGGCGGCGATGGCGCGTTCGGTCATGCCGGGGTAATGCTCGATCACCATCCGTGCGAGGCCGCCTTGAGGGCGGTCGCGGACCACGCCGGTGAAGGTGACGATGGCGCCCGCCCCGCTGGCAGTTTCGGTGAAGCGGGCGGCCTCGGCGGCGGTATCGAAGGGGTCGGGCTGGACGCGGGTGGTCATCGTGATCCCCCTTGGGTCAGCCGCCGGTCATCGGTGGAAAGAACGCCACCTCACGCGCGTCTTTGAGGGGCGCGTCCCAACCGGCCAGCTCTTGATCGACGGCGACCCGCAGGGCGGAGAGATCGGCGAATGCGGCGGCGTAGCGGGGTTCGCGGGCGGTCAGTTCAGCGACCAGGGCAGCGGGGGTGGCGGCATCAGTGTCGAGGCGTTCTTTCGGCAGGCCGATCCGTTCGCGCACCCAGGCGAAGTACAGCACGTCGATCACGGCCGTGGCTCATCACGCAAGAACGGCAGCGCCTTGGAAAAGTAATCCCAGCCGGTAAGCAGCGTCAGCGCGGCGGCGATCCAGATCAGCACGAGGCCCGTAAAGGTGGCAATGCCGGCGGCAGTGGTGAAGGCTGACAGATGCCCCTCACCGGCCAGCGGTGCACGGCCTGCACCGACGAAATCGAGGCCGGTGCCGAGGAACAGGACCGAGATCGCGACCATCTGGGCGGTGGTCTTCCATTTGGCCAATTGGGTGACCTGCAGAAGTTTCGCCTCGGCGCCGAGGAATTCGCGCAGGCCCGAGATAAAGACCTCGCGGAACAGGATCAGGGTGGCGGGCAGAATCAGCCAGGGGTTCATGCCGGAATAGCCGGTGAGGACGAGGAGCGCGATAACCACCATCGCCTTGTCGGCGATCGGATCGAGCATGGCGCCGAACTTGCTTTCCTGTTTCCAGAGGCGGGCGAGGTAGCCGTCGAAATAGTCGGTGAGTGCGGCGCCGAGGAACAGCGACAGCGCCGCCCAGTCGGCCCAGGGGCGGTTGAAATAGAGGAACATCAGCGCGACGCCGGGGGCGGCGAGCAGGCGCAGCGTGGTCAGGATGTTGGGCAGCGTCCAAGTCATGCCCCTGAAATAGACCGGAGCGGGGGGGA
>JBBKVJ010000188.1:0-2924 GCA_037968375.1 Paracoccaceae bacterium
AAAGGCGTTCCTAGCGAGATCGTGGTCGATGGCAGCTGGATCCGCTCACCGCGCCGGGCTGTGCCGGTCTCAGACCGTGGCGGAATCGTGATCGCTACCTCCGGGACGACCGGCCTGCCGAAGTTGCGCGCGTTTTCGCAGGCCGCCCTGCTGGCGATGATCGAGCGGAACCTCAAATACCGCCCCGACGATGCGGCGACCGTCTATCTCGGGTATGGCGCGGCGTCGTTTCCGGGTGTTCAGGGCATCTTGCGGCAATTGGTGTCGGGAGCCACACAGCTGCACGCCCTTGATACCCCCACCGAGACACTGGCCGAGATCGAGCGCGTCGGGGTCACTACCGCCTATTTGCCGCCAAGCGGCTTTCTCGCCCTCATGGAGGCGGTCGAGGCGGCAGGGCGCCCGCCCGAGCAACTTCGGCGCATTATCGTCGGCGGCGGCGCGCTGTCGCCGCAGCAGGCAGCCCTGGGCGAGGCGGCGTTCGGGTGCGAGATCATCAATACCTATGGCTCTGCCGAAACCGGATCGATCGCGCATCATCGACCGGCGCTGACGCCCGCGGCGCCGGGCACCGTTGGCCCGATCTATCCCGATCTGCAGGCCCGGCTGGTCGGCGATGACGGGCAGGAACGATCCGCGGACGAGGGCGGCGAGTTGTGGTTGCGGCTGCCGCAAGCCTTGCGGCTGACCGAGTTCCCCTCGGGTGCGCCGCTGTGCGACGCCGACGGCTGGCTGGCAACTGGCGATATCGGTTTTCTTCGGCCCGGTGGGGATCTGGTGCTGACCGGACGCAGGTCAGAGCTGTTGAATGTCGGCGGCAACAAGGCCGCACCGTCGCGGTTCGAGGCACTGGCGCGCAGGTTTCCCGGTATCGTCGACATCGCCGCATTTCGCGCCCCCGACGCCAGCGGCATGGATCATGTCGGCCTTGCGGTCGTGCCCGAGGACGGCTTTGACGGTCATGCCTTCGAAGCCTTCATGACCGGCCACCTTGGCCGCCTGTATCCGATCCATGTGCTGAAACTGGACCGACTTCCGATGTCGGCCTCTGGCAAGATCGACCGTGCGGCCCTGACCGATCTGGTGGCGCGTGACCGCGATCAGCCAGCGTGAAGATCGGCGCGATCCGGAAGGCAACTGGACGGCAACCGACATATCTGCCGCAATTTTGCCGCGTTTTCCGCAAATCTCAGCCTTCTTTGTAATCAAACAAGAGACACTCTAAAAGGAATTGTGTCTGGACGAGTTCACAACCTATACTTGCATTCTGGCTAGCTGATTGCGGAGGGCGAGATGGCAGCGACGACACGATCAACATCCGCAGCCGCAAGCGATGACGGCAAAACTCGGCAACCTAGCGCTGCCATTGGGTTTGTGGTGGATGAGATCGGAAAAACCGCGCCTCCAGCCCGTGACGGGCTTGCCGATCCCGGTGCCGACGAGCAGTTTATCGACGAGTTGAAACCGGGAACGACCTTGTTCCACGGCCAGTACACAATCGTCCAGTACATCAACAGCGGCGGCTTCGGCATCACCTACATGGCGCGGGATTCGCTGGAGCGGACCGTGGTGATCAAAGAGTGCTTTCCGGGGGCATTCTGTCGCCGCAGCAGCGCCATCGTGCGCGCCCGTTCGCGTGTCCACCACAATGACTTCCGGTCTATCGTGCGGCTTTTCGTGCAAGAAGCGCGCAGCCTGTCCAAGCTGGTCCATCCGAACATCGTCGGCGTCCATCAGGTGTTCGAGGATAACGACACCGCCTATATGGCGATCGACTATGTCGACGGTCAGGACCTGTTGTCGGTGATCGAGGATGGCAAGGTCACATTGTCGCCCGATCAGATCGTCAATCTGGTGAAAAAACTTCTGAAGGCCATCGGCTTTGTGCATGACAGCGGTCTTCTGCATCGCGACATCTCGCCGGACAATATTCTTGTCGATGCCAGGTTCGAGCCGGTCCTGATTGATTTCGGGGCGGCGCGTGAACAGGCATCACAGCAAAATCGCGCACTGTCAGCGTTGCGGGTGGTTAAGGACGGCTATTCTCCGCAGGAGTTTTACATCGCTGGCAGCGTGCAAAATCCTTCAAGTGACCTTTATGCGCTGGCGGCGTCGTTCTACCATGTCATCTCGGGCGCGCCGCCGCCGATCAGCCAGGAACGCCTGTCGTCCCTCGCAGAGGGTTCGGATGATCTCTACCAGCCTCTTGCCGGGCGGTTCGACGGCTATCCCCAGGGATTTCTCGAGGCGATGGACAAGGCGGTGAAGGTATTGCCGCGCGACCGGATCCAATCGGCTGATGCCTGGCTCGAAATGATCGAGAACGGCGGGAAATTGCCCCTGGTTGGAGACCCAACCGGGGCGGAGCGACGCGTTGAAAGCGTGCTTGCGACGATCTCGGCAGCAGAGACGTTGGACCGGAGCGTGGACATCGGGGTTGCCGAAACCGTTGCCCCTTTGCCGCGTCGCTCGGGCGGCTTGATCATGTTGCTGGGCACGGCTGCAGCGATTGCGCTGGTGGCTGGCTATTGGGTTCTGAGCGGCGAGGCCGAGGATTCCGCCTTAGCGGGACCATCCGTAGAAATCCAAAGCTCGGTGTCTCAGCCGCCCAAGATCATTATTGACGTAACCAAAGTCGTCGCCCAGCTGCCGAAGCCGTCCGGGGCGTCGTCTGCCACGCGCGACGGGGGGCTGGCGCCAGCGGCTTTGTCCGCCGGGGCTGAGGGTGCTGCGGAACGCGAGACCGTCCTGCAAGCCGAGATAGCGCCGGTTTCGACCGCGACCGGACAGAGCGATGTCACCGACGCTGCCGATGCTGGTGCCACGCCGGTTGGGGCAAGTGCCAATGTCGAAATCGCGGCGACGTCTGATACGTCTGATACGTTGGAGCTGGGCGCCGATCTACGACAGCATCGGCGCGACCC